>JAISHS010000009.1 GCA_031262405.1 Oscillospiraceae bacterium
TGACGGAATACATCTTCTTTGTATTCCATGCTTATTTGTTTTAAAGACAGATTTTCTGTTTCCAAATCTACAAATACGGTTTTATTATTCATGTTTAACAATCTCCTTTTACCATTTTCAAATACATTCTCATTCCATCTTCTTCGTGCTGGCGGTATGTATAGCCGTTCGCTTTTGCAACGTCAAACGCTAAATCATGAAAGAGATCGCACATTATATCAATCGAACGCCAGACATCACCGTAGTCGCTGCCGGAATAGGTCTGCCGATACCGCTCGTACAAGTCGGGAGAGAGCAGCTTGCCGTAATACTTGCCGTGCTTGCCGACAGATAGTTCATAGCAGTGCAGCGGCAGAGGCTAGCTTTTTACGGCGCCGGCGGTGAGGCCGGAGACGAGGAAGCGGGTGAGGCAGAAATAGAGGATTACGATGGGCACTGCGATAAAGACGCTGCCGGCGGCGAAGCGAGCGAACTCTGTTTCGCCTAGGCTCATGAGTCCGACGGCGACGGTGTAGAGGCTCTTTTCCTTGAGCAGGAGCTTTGGGAGGATGAAGTCGCTCCAAGGCCAGGTGAAGGAGGTAAGCGCCGTGTAGACCACCATGGGCATGGACAGCGGGAGGGTGATTTTGCGGAAGATAGTGAAGTTATTCGCCCCGTCTATTCGCGCTGCCTCGTCTATGGCGGAGGGGATGGTGTCGAAGAAGCCCTTTTGCACCATGTAGCCCGTCGGCGCGCCCGCGCTGTAGATGAGGATGAGCCCCCAGCTGCTGTTGATAAGCCCGAACTGCGTGCAGAGCAGATACACCGCGACCATGCTCATGAAGGAGGGGAACATTCCCAGCACGAGGGTTGTTTTCATGAGTGCCTTTCGTGAGCGGAAATGAAAGCGGCTCATGACATAGGCCGTAAGTATGACGAGAATTGTGCTGAGCAGGCAGCTCATGACGGCGATGAAGAGGGTGTTTTTGAACCACTCCGGATAGTCGTACATGACGGTGTCGGTGAAGAGCGCCTTGAAGCTGCCCAAGCTAAAGCTCGTCGGGAAGAAGCCGTCGAAGGAATAGATGGAGCCGGAGGAGGAAAAGCTTGCCAGAATGAGCCACAGGCAGGGGAAGAGGAAGATAATTGAGGGGATTAGCAGTACCAGATAGGTGGCGGTATTGGAGCCTAAGCGTCTGAGTTTTTGATTCATCGGAAGGTCTCCTCCTGTTTGTAGGATGGGGATAGGACATAGACGGCGAGCGAGATTATTGAGGTTATGATGAAGATGATGAGACTTATCGCCGCGCCTATCGCGTAGTAGTTGTTGTCTATCGAGAGGTTATAGAGCCAGTTGATTAGCAAATCCGTGTCTGAGGCAAGGAAGTAGTTGTCTACATACAGACCCCCTCGCAGGAAATAGAAGATGCCGAAGTTATTGAAGTTGCCGATGAACTGTGAAATGAGTACCGGGGTCGTTGCGAAGAGGACGAAGGGCAGGGTTATCTTTTTAAACTGCACCCAGCGGGAGGCGCCGTCTATGCGCGAGGCCTCATACAGGGACTCGTCGATGTTCGAGAGGATGCCCGTTGCCAGCAGCATTGTGGTCGGAACGGTGATCCAGGCGTTCACGAAGAGACCGATGGCGCGCGCCGTCCACTTGGCGTCGAGGTCTAAAAAGCCGATTGCCGTGCCGCCCGCGCCCGTTATCATCTGGTTAATGGGTCCGCCGTAGGAGAACATGAATTTGAACGCCAGCAGCGAGATGAAGCCCGGGATCGCATAGGCGAGGATCGGGAAGCCCCGCCAGACGGCGCGGGCGCGTATGCGCTTTTTGTTATAGAGCAGCGCGAGTCCCAGACCGCCCAAGTAGTTGAGCGCGGTTGAGAGCAGCGCCCAGACGAAGTTCCAGCCCAGAATTTTGAAGAAGGTCGGCGCGAACTGCCCGAGGGAGAGGATTTTCCGAAAGCTGTCCAGCCCCGTCCAACTGACCAGCTCCGGCGGGATTACCGCGCCGCCGTAGTCCGTGAAGGCGATTAGGATCATGAATACGATGGGCAGAACCGTGAACACGCACACGCCCAGAATCGGCAGGAAGAGCGCGGTTTTATAGAAGTTCTTATCGAGCAGGGAGCTTAGCTCCGCCTTGAATTTCTCGGGAGCCGCGCCCTTTGCGACGCGCTTTTGTGTGTTGTAGCAGTCCTTGATGTTCGCTCGCCAGATGAGTATGTAGAGCAGGAGAACGATGATTCCGAAGATGCCCATGATGAGCAGGATAACGGAGTTATCGCCCTCGATTCCCATCGCGGGGTTGGCCTTTACGGAGCCTAAGGTAACGAAACCCAAGAGCATTTTTCCGCCCGTCAGTACGAAGAAGGCGACGGCGGACAGCTGCAGGGCGATAAGCAGCAGTCCCTTGGCGATCTGACCGTGGAGCAGCTGACCGAGTCCCATAATCGCCGCCGAGGCCGCAACGCGCCTGTCTCCTTGGCGCAAAGCTTCAAGCATATGCAATCCCTCCTAACTTAATGTCCAAATAGCGTCGTAAATCTGCTGATCGGCCTTCTCAAGGCCTGCCTTGAGGCTCGGCAGATCCGGATATTTGATCTCGCTTTCCGGTCTGAACGGGTCCTTGGCGATGTCTGAGAGCAGCGTTTCCATGGGAGTCCAGACCTGCTGCAGGGCTCTGGAGCTGGGCATTATGACAAGGTTGCCCTCGCCCAGAATCTGGTTGACCATGCCGGTCAGGCCGCCGACGGAGTTCGCCGCGTCCGAGCGCGCCGGGACTATGCCGAGCATTTCGTTGCGGGTGAGGAGCATTTCGAAGCTCGTGGCAAAGTCTATGAAGGCGAGGCAGGCGTCCGGGGCTTTGGTGTAAGATGAGATTGCGTAGCCGTTTATCCCGCCCATGGCCTTGCAGGGGATGAGAGGAGAAGTCTCGTCGCTCAGGTCGCCGTTTTCCGGCAGGGCGGGAACCGTTGCCGTGCCTAGGTTTTCGGCCGCCTTCGCGAGAGCGTCTTCCTCGGAGAGACCTTCGGCGGTGTAGACGAGCTGCAGCTCTCTTATAAACATCGTGTAGAGATCGGGCGTCGTCATGGTGGCGAAGTATTCGCCGGAGGCGAGCCTTGAATAGCAGTCCACGGTTATGGTGTCGTCTATGCAGCCCTCGTTCATGACGCCCGCCAGCTGGCGGATTACTCCTGCGCCGATTTCGGCGTTGCCGGCGGCAAAGCCGACGTCGGAGGTATCGTTATTGGGACCGAAGACGTAAGCGCCGTAGCTGAAGAGGTACCCGGAGGCAAAATAGGTGTCGTAGAGCGACTTCATGTAGCCGAATTTTGTTCCGCCGCTCTCAGTTTTAATCTGCTGACTGAAGCGGTACATTGCGCCCCAGTCCTCCAGCATATCGGGGGTACCGTTTGAGTCGTCGTCCCAGTCGGTTTCCCAGTTGGCGGGGAGAAGGTCCTTTCGGTAGTAGAGAACCGGCGCTTGGACATTCACCGGCACGCCGTAATACTGCCCGTCGCCGATGGTGTAGGCGTCCCAAGCGGTCTGGGCGGTCTGGGCGTAGCAGTCGAGCTGCTCCACGGGCAGGGGGAGAATGTGGTTGCCGTCGGTGTATTTCATGACCTGATCGTTCGCTTGATAGATTACGTCGGGTCCGTAGCCGTAGGGGCCGTCCTGCTCTAAATCCAGATAGGAATCCATGTTCGCGTCCACCGCCGTTATGCCTTGAGCGGCATACTGCGCGTTGAAGGCAGTCAGTAGCGCGTCGAAATATCCCTGCTTAATCGCGGTGTCGTTTTCTAAAATTCTAAGTGTGGTATTTTCCTCGAGCACCCCGTCAAAGCGTCCCGAGACTTCTCCGGCGGACTCGGCGGCACCCGAGAAGGCGCCGGAAAAAATCACAATCACCAGGGCGATAACAAGCAGGTTCGCTATCGCCGCCGGTAGCGTTCTCTTCATCTTGCCTCACTTCCTCCCTCAAATATTTCATAGATATACTCATTGTCCTGCCGCCAAAGCGTCAGGCGCGCGGAGCCTCTCTCGGCGATGAGGCGGTTGTCCTCGTGGCGGATGCGGCAGCGGCTTTGCGCAAAGCCGCGCTTTAACTCTGCGAGCCGCTTTATCAGCTCCGCCGTCTCGCCGAGGGGGGCGCTCCAGTCGAAGGTGCGCCGGGAATCGGGGTCGTAGCCGCCGGGCAGGTCAATCTCGCCGCCGTAATAGACGCAGGCCGCGCCCGGCAGGAAGAACTCCAGTGCGATTGCAGCGCGCGCGGCGGAGAGCTTGCCTCCGGCGAGCGTTAGGAATCTGTCTGTGTCGTGGGAATCTAAGAGGTTTAGCATCTGGGAATTGGCGACGTCGGTGCAGCGCATGAGCAGCGCGTTGAGCTCGTTTGAAAAGCCCCGTTCGTCGGTGGTTTTGGCGCAGAAATAGTTCATAGACGCCTTTGTGAAGCCGTAATTCATTACGCCGTCGAACTGGTCGCCGCGCAGAAAGGGCTCGGAGTCGTGCCAGTTTTCTCCGATTATAACACAGTCGGGGTTCTCGCGCTTGACCGCTTTGCGGAACTTCCGCCAGAAGTCGTGGGAGACCTCGTCCGAGACGTCGAGCCGCCAGCCGTCTATCTTGCAAAGGCGCATCCAAAACTGCGCCGCGCCGATTAAGTAGCTCTCTACCTCGGGGTTTGCGGTGTTTAGCTTGGGCATATAGATGACTTCCGCGAAGGACTCGTAGTTGAGAGGGTCTGTTGTAGGCCTCTCGCCGTCAATAAAGAACCAGTCGTAATAGGCAGAGAGCCGCCCTTTTTCGCGCACGTCCCGAAACTGCGCAAAGTCTAAGCTGCAGTGGTTGAAAACAGCGTCCAGAACGAGCTTCATGCCGAGTGAGTGCGCCGTGTCTGCCAGCTCAATTAAATCTTCCTTCGTGCCGAATTGCGGATCGACTTCGTAATAGTCGATGGTGTCGTATTTGTGGTTGCTGGTCGAGCGGAAAATCGGCGTCAGATATAGCGCCGTGACCCCCAGAGAGCGGATGTAGGGCAGCTTTTGGGTTATGCCCGCCAGATCCCCGCCCGCGAAGCTGGATGGGGTGGGCAGCTCGCCCCACTTTAAGTTTACATAACTAAAGTCTTTGTCCGGATTACCGATATTGAATCTGTCAACAAAAATCTGATAAAATACCGCGTTTTCCATCCATGAGACGGGGTGGTGTCTGTCGGCTTGGTTTACATAAGGAAGTTGGAAGGTGGTGAAGTGGCAGTTGGAGTAGTCGTAGTCGGCCGAAAATCCCTCCTCTGAATAGTACAGGCGCTGCCCCTCGGATTCCAGCTCGAAGATATAGACGAGGCGCGGGTCTTGGAGCTCAAGCGTGACGCTGTACCAGTCGAAGAGACCGTCGGAGCCGATTTTTTGGAGCGGCGCACGGCGCTGAGTCAGGCGAAACTTGTATTTGTCGTTGTAAAGGACGAAGGCCGTCATTTTTTCGCCCGCCGCGGCTCTCAGGCGCAGGGTTACGGAGCGTTCTCCGACGGCGAAGCAGTAGATTGAGTCCGACTTGTGATAGATTGCCTCAAGAAGCATAAGTTCAAATCCTTTGACATGGAAATAGTTTTGTTATATAATGGAAAGATGAATAAGAAAGCTACGATAAAAGACATCGCGCAGGCAGCCGGAGTCAGCGCCGCGACTGTCTCATATGTGATTTCGGGGCGCGAGGATCAGAAGATCAGTGAGCCTGTGCGCAAGCGCATTCTTCACCTTGCTAACCTCATGAACTATACCCCCAGCCGTTCGGCACAGCTCCTTCGCGGGGGCAAGACGGGGATTTTGACCCTGCGTGCCGGTTGTGACGAGCCGCTTCGCCGCGCGGACACTTTGGACTTTTTGGCAAGGCTATCTCTCGCGGCGCGCTCTCGCGGGTGGGAGCTTACCTTTTCCTTCAGCACAGCTCCGGAGAAGATTGAGCACGCAGACGCCGCTATTTGCCTAGACTTTTCGGAGGAGGCCTTCCTGAGCCTCGGCGACGAGAACTTCATTCCGCTGCTGGGTGTGCAGTGTCTGGTGAAGGAGGCGCTGTTCTTTCAGGTGAACACCGACTATTCGCGCTTTGATGCTCCGGGGAGGTTCGTGACGCTCTGTCCGAAGAATGAGGCTCTGCGCTTAAGGCTGCTCTCGCAGAGGCCGGACGCGGTTTTGATACAGAGTCTGGCGGAGCTGACGGAGCTTCCCGGCGGCGATATTGTAACGGACAGTCCCGCGATTGCCAAGGCGCTTTCTGCGCTGGGCAGGGCCGCCGAATATCGCGACGACGCCGCGCCCGAGCGACTAGAGACGATACTGGCTTGCGTTGAAAAGTCGCTGAGCCGGAAAGAATTTGAGCAGCATTTGTACTTTGTTTAGGGCTACAATTTCATTGACGGGAAAGGGCAAAGCCCTTTCCCGCTAATTGTTTTATTCGAGTGTTGCGGTGAGGACGGCGGTCGCCTCGTCATAGGTGAAGGTATAGGTTCCGGCGGTCTTGACAACGAGATTGGAGCCGGCTTCGTCGTCGGGGTTGGCGAAGTCGAAGAGAGCCTTGGACGCCTCGTCGAGCTGGCCGTATTTGATATAGGTCGTGCCGACGCTCTCGGCGTCGCCGACCTTGACCATAGACGTGAAGAGGAACTGGTCGCCCTCTTCAAGGGTGACGGTAAGGGTGTGGACGCCGCTGCCATCATTGACCAGGCGGGTGGTATCGTCATAGACGTCAGCCCAAGCGGTGATTAGCTCGCCCTTGATGTAGAAGCTGGTCACAGCGGGCGCGGCCTCGGCGGCATCGCCGTTGCGCACGAAGGTGATCGTGTCATACAGGGCGATGCCGTTGTCGTCTATGTCAGACGGGAAGGTGCTCAGGGTCAGTGTGTAGTTGCCGGAGGTCTCGACTGTTATGTTCTGCTTCTTGGCGTCCGCGTCGCCCAGACCGCCGGAGCCGGAGAAGGCCTTTGTGCCGTCGGGCAGGTCGGTTGTGGTGAGATAGCCGAAGCCGTGTTGATCTGTCCAAGAGGAGTCGATGACAAACTGGAACTGGTCGCCCTGTAAGAGGTCAACGGTGATGGTGTACTCGTTTTTGCCCTCGGTTTGGGTCATTTTGTCCTCGGGAGCGATTGCGGCGCCCCAGTTGCTGGCGAGAAGCTGCGGGGAGGTGCCGCTGCCGACAAGGAAGAATTCGCGCGTGTCCGCCGTGAACTCGGCAAACCCGGCGTAAATGGGGGTGTCCTCGTTAATCGGTGCGGAGAAGTCGAACTCGTGGGTCATTGAGGGCGTTGCAAACCAGCCCAAGAAGTTGCTGCCGTCCTTGGTGGGGGTGTACTCCGTGGCGGTCGCGCCCAGCTCCACTTCTTGAGTTTTGAGAACCGTTTCGCCGTCATAGAAGGTAACCGTCGCCTTCTTCGCGCCGCAGGCGGCAAGAGAAAGAACCAGTGCGAGAAGCAGTACCATCGACAAGAGCTTTGTTTTCATATCCTTCATCCTTTCAAGTTGAGAAATTTACTTAATGGTTTAAGTAAATTAAGACTATCATAGAAGGGGAGAAATGTCAACATCCATTTGGTAGAAAAATATATTGTTTTATGTGCTATTTGCACAAAAGAAGCCCCGCGCCATCGGCGCGGGGGAGGCAGGGACGAGGGTAGCCGCTTCTGAGGAAGCGGCGCGGGCGCGCAATGCGCGCGGCTACGGGTGCGGCTGTGGGGCGGGGGCTTTGAGGGTGTCTATGATGAGATGGGCGATTTTGGGGCTGTGGATTATGTAGCTGCTGTGTCCCTCGCCGGGGAGGATTTTGAGGGTGCTGTGCTTTATGTGTTCGGCGAGCTCTCGGGTGTGGCTCTCGCGGATTAAGTCGCGGCTGCCTACAATGACGGTTACGGGAGCCTCGATTTTTCCGAGCTGCTCGGCGGTGATATTAGGTTCCGTGAGCATGAGCTTCATTAGGCTGTTGCGCTTAAAAGAGAGCGTATAGATGACCTGACCGGCGTAATACCAGAAGGGCTTGACTCCGCGGGGATCGGTGTTCGCGCCGGAGACAATGAGCCTACTGACGCTCTCGGGCTCGTAGCTTGCCGCGAGAAGGGCGGTGATTCCGCCGTCTGAGAAGCCATAGACTATGGGGCGGTCGAGATTCAGCTCGTGAATAAATCCGAGCAGGTCGCGAGCCATGTCCTCGTAGTGGTATTCGGAGACCTTTGAGCTTTTACCGTGACCGCGCGTGTCGAGGCAATAGACGGTGTAGTGCTCGCTGAGAACGGGTATTGCCTTGTCGAAGATTTTTCCGCTCTCGCCGTTTCCGTGCAGGAGGATGAGCGGCTTGCCGGAGCCGACCTTTTCGTAGTAGAGATTAACGCCGTTAATATTGATTTCCATTTTGTCAGACCTCTTATATTATTATCATTAAAAAGAAATGAGCGCAGGGTGGGGTTTCAGTATATCAGGCGGCCGCTTGCGGCCGTTTGTTTCCGAGCAGGGGTAGAACAGCCGGGAGGATGAACAGCACCAACAGTCCGCTGATGAAGGAGCCGCGAGCGATTAGCAGGGTGATTTCGCGGATTATTGTGTCGCCGGAGATGAAATAGACAGACAAACAGGCGGCGCAGAGGATGGATACCGAGATTACGATAGGGAAGGCGCTGCGGCGCAGAGCGCGGGAGATTGCCGCGTAGGGGGAGGCGCTGCTGCGCTCGAGACGGTAATTTTTGGTCATGAGTATGGCGTAGTCGATGGTGGAGCCGAGCTGGATGGCGGAGATTACGATATAGCTCATGAAGTTCAGAGACGTGCGCATGAGGCGGCTGATTGAGAGATTGATGAAAATTGCAAGCTCGATGAGGACAATCAGCAGGAGCGAGACCTTAACGTCCTTGAAGGTGAAGAACACGATTATGAAAATTAGCAGCGCAGACAGGCCGCTGACTATCAGCATATCGGTTTCGGTGGTTGCGGCAAGGTCGCTGACGGTCTGTGAGCTGCCGGAGGTGTAGATGAGCTCCGTTTCGAGGGTACTTTCCGCTGTGCGGCGGATGAGGTCGACGGTTTCGAGCGCCTTTTTACCCTCCGGCTCGCCGAGAACCTTGGCGGTGAAGAAGGTGTAGCTCTCGCCGCCAATGTCCGCGAAGAAGGCGGATTTAAACTCACCCAGCTTTCCCGCGAAGGACTCGAGCGTACCTTGGAAGCTCTCGAGCTGGGTGCGGACGATTTCTTCCAGCTCGGGGGTCAGCTGCCCGTCGAAGGAGCTCATAACGTCGTCAGTCATGCCGCCTTCAAGAGCTTCCAGCGCCATTTCCGGCGAGACCGTATAGTCTATGAGAAGGGTGTCTTCGTTTTGCTCGGTCAGGGAGGAATAGATCGGGATTGTGAGCCCCTGAGTCAGCTCGCCGAGCAGGGCGTAATAGCCGGTTATGCCGGAGACAGCCTCCATTTTATCGAGCTTTTGCGCCAGCCAGAGCTGTTTTTGTGCGGAGACTGTCGGCGTGACGAAGATTGCCTGAGTTCCGGCGGACTGGGCGGCGGCGCGAGGCCCCGAGGCTGAGTCGGAGTAGCCGCTGTCGAGGTAGTAGTAGCTGACTGAGTTTGCCAAGACTGCGGCGGGGATAATGAGCGCCAGCGCGAGGGCGGGTGCGGCGACGCGAAGCTTTTTCGGCAGTCGGGTAAGGAATGAAAAGCCCGGGTTTAGGGCGCGGTGGGTCGATTTTTCCGTGAAGCGGCGCAGGGAGAGCATGAGGCAGGGCTGGACTATGAGAACGGTCAGCAGGCTGAGGAGAACGCCCTTTGCAAGGCAGAGTCCGAGGTCTGCGCCCATGGTGTATTTCATGGCGAAGAGGGCCAAGAAGCCCGCTATTGTCGTAGCGGCGGAGGCGACAATTACAGCCAGGGTCTTTTTCATCGCACAGAGCATTGCCTTCTCGTCGGATTCGGCGGTTTTGCGCTCCTCAATATAGGCGTGAATTAGGAAGATGGAGTAGTCCATGCTCAGCGCAAGCTGAAGGATTGCCGTGATGGAGAAGGTGACCATAGAGACGTCCGGGGTGAAGAAATTTGTACCCAGATTGAAGACGATTGAGCCGCCGATTGTCAAGAGAATTACAAGCGCCGCGGCGACCGAGGGGGTCGTTACGAGCAGGATAAGCATGACGATTACGGCGGCGACGATTATGAATTGGGGAAGCTCACCCAAGGCGCTCTCGAGCATATCGTTGCTCTGCACCGCGCTGCCGCCGAGATAGTAGCTGCCGGAGTATTCCGAGAAAACGGCGTCAAGCTCGTGCAGGGCGTCTGCCGCCTCGGCAGTCGCGTTCGGGGCGGTAAGGGAGATGAGAAGGCTGTAATAGGTCTCGCCCTCGTATTTGAAGAAGAGGTTTTTGAGAACGCTTTGGACGTTCGCGTCCGGGATTAGCTCTTCTGCGGAGACGAGCTCTTCGCCGTTGAAGGAGAAGAGCCCCTCGTAGCTGCCCAGCCACTGGACCTGGGAGACGCCGTCTAAATCTGAGATGCGCGCGATGAGGGCTTTAAGCTCGGCGTAGCTTGCGCTGGTGCCGGAGGCGGTGATTTCGGCGTCGCCGTTGATTCCAAAATTCTCGCGCAGGACGTCTATGGTCTGCTTTGAGACGCTGCTGCCCGGCAGATAGCGCGTGACGTCGGAATTGAGGGTGGTTTGGAAGGTGGAGAAGGCGGCCAGAGCAAAGAGCGCTGCCGCGAGTATCAGAACAAGTTTTTTGTGTTTAAGCAGAGATAAAAATATCTTTTCCATCATATTCCCCAAGAATAGCGATTTAAAATATAGATTTGAGACGAACGATTAAAACGGACGTTTGAAATCTACTTGATATTATATTGGGAATATGTTAATATTTCTACAGTCAGATGTTTATATCTTGTTTGATAATTTATTTAAAACTGTTTTTGAAACGAGATTAGTTGAAATGAAAAATAAGACGGATACGAAGCGGTCGCTGATTGACGCGACGAAGACGCTGCTGCGCGAAAATGAGGTTTTTACCGTGAAGGAGATTTCTCAGAGGGCCTTTACGAATGTCGCGGCGATTAACTATCACTTCGGCGACAAGAACAGCCTTATTATCGCGGCTATGGACGAGCTGCTTGAGGAATTTAAGCAGGAGATTATCACGCGGTTCAGCCGCGAGTTTGAGACGGCGGAGAGCGCGCTGGAGGACGCTTTGCAGTTTTTGCTGGAGACATATTATAAGTATAAGGGCGCGATTAAATATATTCTGCTGTTTGACAATCCGGATTTGCAGCCGAGATTGGTTGAGAGTTTTTTTCTGGGCAGCGAGTTCACGGCGGCCTTTGCGCAGCGCATTTCGGATATTACCGGTGAGACGGACGCCGACCGGCTCTTTTATCGGCTGAGCGTTACGGTGTCGGCGCTGCTGCTGCCGCTGCTGATTGAGGGGAAAGACTCGTCCGGGCAGGATAAACTAAGCCTTACGGCGCTTCAGGAGCCGGAGAATAAGAATGCGTTCATTAGCGTCGTAATGAAGCTTTTTCAGTAATCGTCGCGAAATGCCTTCGGCATTCCGCGACGGTTTGGATGCAGCCCGCCACGTGCCGCGAAGCGGCGACTCGCGGGCTGAGAAGAGTTTTTTTTCACCGTACACGCCGCTGAAAAAAACGATTTAATTTTATTTCGCCCTGCGGGGCGAAACTCTGCGAGGCTTATTGGAAATCTCCGCGTCTGGCGAAGAATGCTTCGGCGGCGGTGGAGATGGTCTCCTCGAGGTCTGCGTGTGAGAGGTTTTTGTCGTAAGTAAGTGGGGAGGCTATGCTTATTTTTTTTGCCTTCCAGTCGATATAGGTGGGGTAGAATTTGAGCGAGAGTCCCGTGCGGCGAGCGGTTAGCTTTCCGAGGGAGGTAAAGCCCGTCATGACGTCGCGCCCATACTCCCGGTAACCGGTGGGGTGCTCCGGAAAGAGGATTATGGGGTGGCCGGATTTTAAAGCGTCCACGCTGTCCTTGAGCGTTGTTATAACGCCGGAGTCGTGGTAGACCGGTATGCAGGCGCTGCCGCGCAAAATTGCCGGAAGCAGAAGGGCTGCTATGTAGGCGACGGTGTAGTCGAGGATTTTTGTGTACCAAGCGTTTTGCGGCCACCAGAAGTCGCCTCTCACATAGGAGGGCATTTTCCGCACGGAGAGAACCTCGGAATTGATCCAAGGGCGAACGGCTTTATACAGCTCAAAGCGCGCGCACATGGCGATCGGACCATAGGCGCTGTCGTGGTTGCAGACGAAGATAGCAGGGGAGCCCTCGTCAAAGGGGGTCTGCCAGACGGTCTTCATAGGACCCAGCAGGAATCTTAAAAAGGGCACGAGGAGGCTGAACAGCCCCGATTGTCTCCAGCGATCGGTTTTTTTCTTAGACAATGGCATAAGCTCCGCGCACGAGCACAACGGTTTCAGCGGAGGCTTTGACGCCGCCGCCGTCAGTAGGGCAGACATAGAGATTGTGCTTTGCCACACTAGTGCCGACGGAGGAGGAGGCTCCGACGGTGACATTACTGAGGGCGCTTCCGGAGACGGCAGCCGTGCCGGAGATGAGGACGATTTCGCAGCCGGCATAGCAGCTGAGGGTTTTGCCGCGCGCCAGACCGACGCTCACAAAGCCGCCGGAGGTCTCGAGACTGTCTATCATGCCGGTCAGCTCGTCCACCTCGGAGTTTAGCTGCTGCTCATATTCCGAGCGCAGGCGCGGCGTGAGTACACTGTCCAGATAGCTCTTCGTGACAAGCGGATCGGACTGGGTTCCGAAGGTTCCGGCGGCAAGCGCGCCCAAGCCGAAGCCGGCCGCCAGCAGCGCTATCGCGATTAAAACTGTCAGTAATCTTTTGTGCTTCATAGTGACTCCTTATGTATGCCGGGCTAAGCCCGGCTCTCTTTTGTGTTAACCTTCTAGGCCGAAGGAGACGGCGATTGCGCTGTCGACTTCGTTCATCACGTTGCCCGAAACCGCGCCCATGCGCTCCTTCAAGCGGGACTTGTCCAGCGTTCTTATCTGCTCGAGCAGGATTACGCTGTCGCGCGTCAGACCGCAATTTCTGCCCGGAAGCTCAATATGCGTGGGCAGACGCGATTTTCCGACCTGGCTTGTTATTGCCGCCGCAATCACCGTAGGGCTGTGGCGGTTTCCGGTGTCGTTCTGCACTATGAGCACGGGGCGAAGGCCGCCTTGCTCGCTGCCGATGACGGGACTTAAATCAGCATAGAAAATGTCGCCTCGTCTGACTGGATTCACTTTTTATTCACGCTCCCGGTAGTATAGTGCTCTCCAATTAGTATGTAGGAGAGTACTATCATTGTTTCACACAGAAGCGGAAATTATACGCAGGTTTGAGAAAAAGTTTTTTAGTTTACGTAGACCCTCGGTACACGGGCGGTTATGGAACATAGTAGTTCGTAGCTTATTGTTTCGGCTTTTTCCGCCAGCTCGCCGAGGGGGATAGAGCCGGTTTTGTCGCGGCCGAAAATTACGGCGACGTCGCCGATTTGAAGCTTAGCCTCGGCCTCGTCCAAGGCGGAGACGTCTACCATGCACATATCCATGCAGATTTTTCCGATCTGGGGGCAGCGCACGCCGCCGATAAGTACGTCTATCTTCCCGGAGAGGGCGCGGTGCAGCCCATCGGCATAGCCGATTCCGAGGACGGCGATTTTCATATCGCGCTGTGCTGTGAAGGTGCGGCCATAGCTGACGGTGTCGCCGGGGTGCAGGTCGAAGAGCTGGACTATGCGGCTCTTAAGTGTCATCGCCGGTATGAGGTCGAGCTGGGTGCACTCGGCGCCGGGGTGCAGACCATAGAGCGTTATGCCGGCGCGAACCATGTCCAGATGCGACTGGGGGTATCGGATTATTGCGCCGGAGTTTGCGCAGTGTTTATAGGGGATTTTTACCCCGGAGGCGGCTTCGAGCTCGGCTACGACGCTATTGAACAGCTCCAGCTGGCGCAGGGTGAAGTCCTGCTGCGCGGGTACCTCCGGCACGGGGAAGTGGGAGAAGACGCCGACGAAGTCGAAGCAGTCCATTGCCAAGAGCTCGAGGATTTGAGTTAAGTCGCCGCGCTTTACGTCGAAGCCGGTTCTGCCCATTCCGGTCTCGAGCTTAATGTGGATTTTGAGCCTTTGCCCCGTGCCCGCGAGAGCTTGGGCGTAGGCCCTCGCGGTCTCCAGCGTGCCGACGGTCTGGTCGCAATTTGCCATGATAAGGCGGTCTGTGTATTCCGGCGGGGTATAGCCGAGAATCAGCATCGGCGCGGTTATTCCGGCGGAACGAAGCTCCTCTGCCTCGTCGAGAGTCGCGACCGCCAGAGCGTCGCAGCCGAAGCTCAGGAGGAGTTTTGAGACGGGTACAGCCCCGTGGCCGTAGGCGTTTGCCTTCACCGCCGCACAGAGCAGGCAGCCCTCGGGCAGGGCGGCGCGAAGGTTGTTTATATTATATTGTAAGGCGTTTATGCTTACTTCCGCCCAAGTTCTCTTTGTTTCACTAAGCATTGGTTTCCTCAGCGGGGGGGGAGGTGTCCCGCACTCTTTCAGTTGATTTCCATGGCATTTAATATAATCTCGACGCTCTCGCCGCTGCGGATGGTCGCCAGAACGGGCAAGTTATCCGCCTTATCCAGCCAGATTGTGAGGCGGGAGGCGTCCGCGTTTTCAAGCTCCGCGACGAGTAAATCGCGGCCTTCTGACTTTTCCGTCCAGACGCTCTTTACAAAGCCGCTCTCGAGAAAGTCGATCATAGCGGGCAGAGCCGCCAGCGGCGAGAGCTCTTCGGGCGAGGCTCCCGTCTCGAGAATCAGCCCGTCGAAGGACAGCGTCAGCTCCTCGCCGCTTATGTGCGCGGTGACGTCGGCTATCATCAGAGGCTCGACGACGGTGATCGTTTCTTCGTCTGAGCTGCGATTGTACACGAGCTTATACTCGCTGACGGCGGCTTCCGCCGCGCTTGTCACGAGCGCGGTGATTTGCAGCTCGGGCTTTCCGGTGAAGTCCTGTCTCCAGGCGGTAAAGTCGGCTTCGAGCTTCTTTGAGCCGGAGCAGCCGGACAAAAACACAAGGGTTAGGGTTATCATTAGTGCAAGCGAGATCGCTTGCTTTCTAATTTTGATCAGTCCTTTCCAGATTGTTGGGTTATGTCGGAGTCATGTCCTTCATAACTTCGGGGATGGCGGCGATTAGCTCGCGCGGGAGCATTGAGTATTCGCCGAGGCGGCGGGCTGCTTTGTCGCCGCTTTGGGCGTGTATGAGGCAGGCGGCGAGGATGGCGTCGCGCTCGGGCAGCTGACAGAGCAGGGAGCCGATTAGTCCCGCGAGAGCGTCGCCGCTGCCGCCCTTTGCCATGCCGGGGTTACCGGCGTTTATCTGATAGGCTGCGCCGTCCGGAAAGGCGCAGATTACGCGGTGCCCCTTGAGTACCAGAGCGCAGTTGCGGCTCTTAGCGAAGCTTAGGGCGTTTTCTACCCGATCTCCGGAGAGCGCGCCGCCGAGACGGGCAAATTCGCCGTCGTGCGGGGTGAGGATAGGAGGACGGGGCAGGGCGAGGATTGTCTCGGGGTCGCGCCCTAAAGCGAAGAGCGCGTCCGCGTCCAGCACCGCAGGGCAGGAGGCGGCTCCGGCAAGCTGCCGCACGAGGGCGGTGAGCGACTCTGAGCGTCCCAGTCCGCAGCCGAGCACAAAGGCGGATGCGTGGCAGAGCTTTTGCTTTATCGGCTCGAGGGCGTCGGGAGAGAGCAGTCCCCTTTCGCTCGGGAGGGGAAAACACAAGGCTTCGCGGTTACAGGAGGCGACAATCGGGTATATTTCACTTGGGACGCCGACGGATACGAGACCCGCGCCGCCGCGCAGGGCGGCCTCGGCGCACAGGCTTGCCGCGCCCGATAAACCCACGCTGCCGGCGATTATGAGAAGGCTGCCGTAGTCGCGCTTGCTCGTTTCGGGTGCTCGCGGCGGGAGAGTGAGGCTGCCGGGGAAGACGTCCATAAGGGGCGTTTTGCTACCGTCGGGCGTGGGGTGGGTTGAATGTGGCCGCATGATTTGACTCCGATTGTAAATTTACAATATGGGTATTATAGACCGAATTGAAAAATTAGTCAATTTTTATCTTGTAGAATTCTTGTACATCTGTTATAATTTTTGGCAAAGTTTATTGTAGATATTTTCGTTTATAAATTCTGATTAAGTGGTTAGGGGCGAAGATTAATGAAGGAACAGCTGCACAGGCTCGAGAAGGAGGCTCTGGGGGAAATAACTCAGGCGGCGGACGAGGGGACGCTCGAGGCACTGCGCGTCAAGTATTTGGGGAAAAAGGGCGAGCTAACCGCAATTTTAAAGCAGATGGGCTCCCTGCCTGCGCAGGAGCGTCCCGTAATCGGCGAGGCGGCCAATCTCGTGCGCGAGGCGCTGACCAAGGCGATTGAGGAAGGCAGAGCTGTTCTGGGCGAAAAAGCTCAGGCGGCAAGGCTCGCTCAAGAAAAGCTGGACGTGACGATTCCCGGAAAAGCCTTTCCCGTAGGGAAGAAGCATCCGCTGACGACGGTGCTCGACGAGGCGAAGGATATTTTTATCAGCATGGGCTTCACCATTGCCGAAGGCCCGGAGATCGAGCTTTCCGTATATGACTTTGACAAGCTGAATATTCCCGCCAACCACACGGTTCGCGACTGGCAG
>JAISHS010000031.1 GCA_031262405.1 Oscillospiraceae bacterium
GTTGACGACTGTAAAACTATTCGGTAAATATTTACGAATTAATTCATTGTAGATGTCGTCTGCCGTAAATGGGTCTCTATCCTTGCGGTTGATAAGACCTTGAATATCGTGCCTCAAATCCCCAAGAGTTTGGACGTCAGCACCATACTTCAATTTACACATATCGACACCTCGTATAGCTATTACTTTATTGTGTCCGCATAGGGCCTATACCATTCTATTCGGTCTATTCAGGAATATGTGATATCGGAGACCATTTTGTCAAAAATATGTATTATATGATACCCCAATACCTTACAGAACCCACAGGCGGACACAATACCCATATGATATGTTGAAATCATGAAAAATATTTTAACGATCTGTAAATTTTCTGTAAATTTTTCATTTCTTCTTTTTTTTCTTATCCCGTTCCGGCGGTTTCTCGCCGGAGGCGTCCGCGAAGCGGCGGAGAAGGTCATTTTGCTCCTCGGAGAGATTTTTCGGCGTCTGTATGTTCACCGTAACCAGCTCGTCGCCCGGCCTGCCGCCGCGCAGACTGGGAAAGCCCTTCCCACGCAGGCGAAAAACCGTGCCGGTCTGGGTGCCCTCGGGCACGGTGAGCTTGACCTTGCCCTCAAGCGTCGGGGTCTCAAGCTCCGCGCCGAGAGCCGCCTGAGTGAAGCTTATCGGCGCGTTATACAGCACATTTGAGCCTTCGCGGCGGAAAAACTGGTGCTCGCGCACGCCGACAATAACGAGCAGATCCCCCGGAGGCCCCCCGTTCTTGCCGGAGTTGCCGAGCCCCGACAGGCGAATCGTCTGGCCGTTGTCTATTCCGGCGGGGATATTCGCCGTAACCTTGCGCTGACGCTTCACCTGACCGCCGCCGCGGCAGGTCGGACAGGGGGTCTTAATAATTTTGCCCCGGCCGCCGCAATCCGGGCAGACGCCGGTGGTTGAAATCATCCCGAAGGGGCTGCGCTGCTGCTGGCGAATCTGACCGCTGCCGCCGCACTTCTTGCAGGTCTCGACGCTCGTCCCCGGAGCCGCGCCCGAGCCGTGACAGGTCTCGCAGTTTTCAACGCGCGGCACCATAAGCTCGCGCTCGCAGCCGAAGGCGGACTCCTCAAAGGAGATCACGACGCTGGTTTTAATGCTCTGACCCTGCTGCGGCGCGTCGGGACGCCGGGCTCTGCCGCCGCCGAAAATTCCCCCGAAGAGGTCGCCGAAAATGTCGCCGAAGTCCATATCGCCGAAGCCCGCGCCGCCCATAGACGGGTCGAAGGCGGCGTGCCCATACTGGTCATACTTCGCGCGCTTTTCGGCATCGGAGAGCACGGCATAGGCCTCGCCCGCCTCCTTGAAGCGGGCTTCGGCCTGAGCGTCCCCCGGGTGGAGATCCGGATGGCTCTCCTTCGCCAGACGCCTGTATGCTTTTTTTATGTCGGCCTCCGAGGCCGATTTCTCCAGCCCCAGAACCTCGTAATAGTCGCGTTTGTCAGCCATGCGGCCTTACCCCTAAAGATTACTTATTATTTGTCGTCGTCCACGACCTCATAGTCGGCGTCGTAATACTGCCCGTCGGAGCCGGGAGCTTCGCCCGGATTGCCGCCCGGAGCCGCGCCCGCGGAATCCTGCCCCGGCTGGGCATAGAGCTTCTCGCTGAGCTTATAGAAGGCTTGAGTCAGCTCCTCGGTCGCCGCCTTAATAGCGTCCGTATCCGTGCCGGAAAGGGCGGTCTTGAGCTTCGCCAGCGCCGCCTCAACCTCGCTCTTGTCGTCGGCAGAGACCTTGTCTCCGGTCTCGCGGAGGGTCTGCTCGGCCTGATACGCCATCTGGTCGCCGGAATTGCGAATGTCCACGGCCTCCTTGCGCTTTGCGTCCTCCGCCGCGAACTGCTCGGCCTCCTTGACGGCCTTTTCGATATCGTCCTTAGAGAGGTTGCTGGAGGCGGTTATGGTAATGTGCTGCTCCTTGCCGGTGCCCATGTCGCGGGCGGAGACGTTTACGATGCCGTTTGCGTCAATGTCAAAGGTAACTTCAATCTGCGGAACGCCGCGCCGCGCGGGGGCGATGCCGTCCAGATGGAAACGTCCGAGCGATTTGTTGTATTGAGACATTTCGCGCTCGCCCTGAAGGACGTTTATCTCGACGCTCGTCTGATTGTCGGCGGCGGTGGAGAAGATTTGGCTCTTCTTGGTCGGAATTGTCGTGTTGCGCTCTATGAGCCTCGTGCAGACCCCGCCCAGGGTCTCGATGCCCAGAGACAGCGGGGTAACGTCCAGCAGGAGAATGCCCTCGACGTCGCCGCCGAGCACTCCGCCCTGAATCGCCGCGCCCATCGCGACGCACTCGTCGGGGTTTATGCCCTTGAAGCCGTCCTTGCCGGTAATGCTCTTAACGGCGTCCTGAACGGCGGGCACGCGGGTCGAGCCGCCCACGAGCAGAACCTTCGACAGCTCACCGGCGGACAGTCCCGAGTCTTTGAGCGCCTGTCGCACCGGACCCATGGTCTTTTCAACCAGCTGACGAGTAAGCTCGTTGAATTTCGCGCGGGTGAGGGTCAAGTCAAGGTGCTTCGGTCCCGAAGCGTCGGCTGTGATATAGGGCAGGTTGATTGTCGTGGAGGTGACGCCGGAAAGCTCGATCTTCGCCTTCTCGGCTGCCTCGCGCAGACGCTGCATTGCGACCTTGTCGAGAGAGAGGTCAACGCCCTCCGACTTTTTAAATTCATCCACGAGATACTTCGTGACGCAGGCGTCAAAATCGTCGCCGCCGAGGCGGTTATTGCCCGCCGTCGCGAGAACCTCGATTACGCCGTCGCCGATCTCGAGCACCGAGACGTCAAAGGTGCCGCCGCCGAGATCATAGACCATGATCTTCTGGTCGGTCTCCTTGTCTAGCCCATAGGCAAGCGCCGCCGCCGTCGGCTCGTTGATAATGCGCTTCACGTCCAGACCCGCAATGCGCCCGGCATCCTTCGTAGCCTGACGCTGAGCGTCCGTGAAGTAGGCGGGAACGGTTATGACGGCCTCCGTCACCGTCGCGCCGAGATAGGCCTCCGCGTCCGTCTTGAGCTTTTGCAGGATCATCGCGGAAATCTCCTGCGGGGTATAGCTCTTGTTGTCGACCGAGACCTTGTAAGAGCTGCCCATCTCGCGCTTGATAGAGCTGATGGTGCGGTCGGGGTTGGTTACGGCCTGACGCTTCGCCACCTGACCTATCATGCGCTCGCCGGTCTTTGAAAACGCCACCACCGAGGGGGTCGTTCTGTTGCCCTCTGCGTTCGGGATAACGACGGCCTCACCGCCCTCCATAACCGCAACGCAAGAGTTTGTTGTACCCAGGTCTATTCCTATGATTTTACCCATTTTAATGTTCCTCCTATTTTTCTTGTCGGAAGAGGCTTGCAACCTCTTCCGCCAGTTTAGTTTGCTACTTTTACAACGCTACATCTCAATACCTTATCGCCCAAGCGGAATCCCTTTTGGAAAAGCTCCGCTATTTCGCCCTCGCCGAGGCCTTCATCCTCCACGTGCATTACGGCCTCGTGCATCGCGGGGTTAAATTTTTCTCCGGCTCCGGCGTCAATCTCCGTCACGCCGAGAGAAGCCATGATGTCGCGGAACTGACCGAGAATCATCTCTATCCCGCGCTTTTGAGCCTCATCTCCGGCGGCTGTCACCGCGCGCTCAAGATTGTCATAGACCGGAAGGAACCGAAGCAGCGTGTCGCCGCGCACATCGGAATAAATATTCTCCCGCTCCTTCTGGCTGCGCTTGCGGAAATTGTCATATTCGGCCATGAGCCGCAGATATTTGTCCTTTTCCTCTGCCAGCTCCAGTGCTGCGCTGTGAGCCTCCTTAGAGAGGCGCTCCGCCGAGTCTCGGAGCTTATCAAGTTCTTTGCCGAGCGCCTTTTCGCCCTCTTCCTCGTGAGCCAAAGCCGCGCCGTCGTCCGGAGCTTTTTCTTTTTCGGGCTTCTCTTTCTCGGGCTGTTTCTTAGGGCTCATTTGCAACATCTCCTTTAATCTGTAGTTTACCGAAGCCGGGGGGCGCTTCTTGGCTGCTTAGAAGCTTCGATAGCCCCGCGGCGATATAGCTTAGCTTTGCCGCCACTCCCGAATAGTCCATCCTCGTCGGGCCGACAACGCCGATAATCCCGCGCATATTATCCCCCGCGTTATAGCGGGCTATCACGACGCTGGAGTCGCGCAGCTCCTCTGCGACGTTTTCGGGGCCTATTATGACCTCGACGTCCGCGTCTCCTATTCCCGGCGCGCCCGGCAGCTCCAAAAAGCGCCGTCCGTCCGAAAGAAAGCTCATAAGCTCGGAGGCTCTATCCGGATCGCGGTATTCCGGCTGCTTGAGAAGGCGCGAGGCGCCCGTTACGAAGGCGCGTCCGGTCGCCGCCTCCTTGAGGGTCTCTATCGTAAAGGCCGCGACCACCGAGACCAGTCCCAGCGTGTCGCCGCAGGCAAGCTCGGCGGAATCAATTAAGGATGCGTCTATAGAAGCCGCGCTCAGACCCGTGAAGCTGGCGTTAAAAACCGCCGAAAGCCTTGTAATCATGCCCTGCTCAAAGGAAAAGGGCAGGCGGATCAGCTTGTTTTTAACAGCGCTGCTGCTGAGCATAATAACTATTATAAATGTGTTCGCGTCGACATAGATAAGGTCAAAGCGCTCTGCCGTAACTGCGACAGGCTCCGCGAGAGCCACCGCCGGATACTGCGTAAGCGCGGAGGCGGACCCCGCAATGTCGCTCATGAGCCTGTCAAGCTGCTCCATCTTGAGCTGCAGCGAGCGGTTAATCTCCTCGGTTTCCTCGCGGGAGAGCCGTCCCTTTTCCATAAGCTCGTTGACATAGAGCCGATAGCCCGCCGGAGAGGGAACCCGCCCGGCGGAGGTGTGCGGCTGCTCAAGATAGCCCTCGGCGGTAAGCTCAGATAGCTCGTTGCGAATTGTCGCGCTCGAGAGCCCCAGAGAGCTCTTCTCGACTATCGCCTTTGAGCCGACCGGCTCCGCCGTCGCAATATAAAGCTCAATCACAGCAGAGAGTATTTTTTTCTTACGCTGACTTATTCCCATGAAGTTCTCCGTCAGATATACGCGTCATCATTTAAAAAATTGCTACGCAATTTTGATAAGTCGCTCGTTCCTCTAGCTTTGTTATCGCAGACCGCTGCGGCGGCTACGCACAAACCTACATCTCAATATCTATTATCTACTATCTGCCCTTTTGGCACTCCCGCCTTCTGAGTGCTAATTTACCACCTTGACCCTTAATTGTCAAGCCCCGAAGATGAAAATTAATCAAATTTGAATATTTGTTTACAATTTTTTCTTTTCAGGACAAAAAAGTTGTTGACCATGGCGAGGATTGGTGTTACAATACATTTTACCTGTCGCCGGAGAGGTTAGTTTTAGTGCGCGTTTATGCTATTCTCCCCGAACAGGGAGGCAAGGGTCCGCGAGGACTAATTTACAAGGAGGTGCCGAATGAGAGTTAAGATTGTACTAAGGTGCAAAGAGTGCAAGCAAAGAAACTACAATACTTTCAAGAACAAGAAAAACACTCCCGATAAAGTGGAGCTTAAAAAGTATTGCCCGTTCTGTCGCACGCACACGCTGCACGCCGAGACGAAGTAGGCTTATTGGAAAGGATGTGCAAAAATGTCTAAAGCAAAAGATGAAGCTGTAAAGAAAATCAGCACAGAGCCTGTCAAGAAAGCCGAAAAGGGCGATAAGAAAAAGCTCAGGGAACGCTCGGATCAGTGGTTCCGCGACTTAAAGGCAGAGCTTAAGAAGGTAGTCTGGCCGACACGTAAGCAAATTGTCAACAACACATTGGTGGCGCTGGTGGTTATAGTAGCCTCCGCCATTGTCCTCTGGGGCTTTGACAAGATTGCCGATCTCTTCGTGCAGACGCTTATCACCCAGGTGGTGTAGTAATGGCAGACGAAGCGAAATGGTATGTGGTTCACACCTATTCAGGCTATGAGAGCGCCGTAGCGGCGGCTGTCCTGAAAGCGGCAGAGAACCGCAAAATGCAGGATTTAATTCAGGAAGTTAAAATTCCGCTGGAAAAAGTAACGGAGATTACAGATTCCGGCGAAAAGACCGTCGAGCGCAAGACATATCCCGGATATGTCTTCGTGAAGATGATTATGACGGACAACAGCTGGCACCTTGTGCGCAACGCGCGCGGGGCAACGGGCTTTGTCGGCAGCGACGGGAAGGCGATTCCCCTGACGGAGGACGAGCTTGAGCAGTTAGGCGTCGAGCGCCACGAATTTGTCGCAAGCTTCTCCGTGGGCGACTCTGTCAAGGTCATGGAGGGCCCGCTGCAGGGCTTTTTGGGCACGGTTGAGGAGCTTGATCCGGAGAAGAACCGCGTTCGCGTCATAGTCTCCATGTTCGGAAGAGAGACCCCCGTCGATCTGGACTATGATCAGGTCGAGGCGGCTTCGGTCTCCTGACGCATCGGGATTTTTCAAATTGCCGCTTAAGCGGCGTAACAAGAACTTTAAGTGAGGTAAATATAAAGTGGCAGCAAAAGTAGTAGGACAAGTCAGGTTCCAGGTGCCGGCCGGCAAGGCGACGCCCGCTCCGCCCGTCGGACCCGCTCTGGGTCAATACGGCGTGAATATCGGCCAGTTCACCAAGGATTTTAACGAACGCACAAAGGGCGACATGGGCATGATGATCCCCGTCGTCATAACGGTCTATGCCGACCGTAGCTTTACATTTATTACAAAGACCCCGCCGACGGCGCTGCTGGTCAAGAAGGCCTGCAATTTAGAGCACGCCTCCGGCGTTCCCCAGCGGGACAAGGTCGCCACGCTCAGCCGTGCAGAGCTTAAGAGAATCGCGGAGCTTAAAATGCCCGATCTCAACTGCACAGATATCAATTCCGCGATGAGCATGGTCGCCGGAACCTGCCGCAGCATGGGCGTGCTCGTGGCAGCGGAATAGTCCGAAATTATCCCTGGCAGCGGGCCTTGCCCGCGACAGTGGGAGGACGCAAAATTTGATGAAGGCGTCTGTTTTAACCACACTCAAGGAGGATGTTTTTAATGTTCAGAGGTAAAAACTATAAAGAGAGCGCAAAGCTCGTAGATAAAGCACTGCTCTATGATCCCACCGAGGCCTTTGACCTCGTTATCAAGGCTTCCCGCGCCAAGTTCGACGAAACAGTCGAGCTGCACGTGAAGCTCGGCGTTGACGGCCGTCACGCCGACCAGCAGGTTCGCGGAGCAATCGTTCTGCCGCACGGCACCGGCAAGACCCGCCGCGTGCTCGTGTTCTGCAAGGACGAGCGCGTACAGGAGGCTCTGGATGCCGGAGCGGACTTCGCCGGCGGTCAGAACATGGTAGAGAGAATTCAGAAGGAAAACTGGTTCGATTATGACGTCGTCGTGGCAACTCCCGACATGATGGGCATAGTCGGCCGCTTGGGAAAGATTCTCGGACCCAAGGGTCTCATGCCGACGCCGAAGGCCGGCACGGTCTCCCCGAACATCACCCAGGCGGTGAAGGAAATCAAGGCCGGTAAGATCGAATATCGTCTCGATAAGAGCAACATTATCCACTGCCCGATCGGCAAGGTCAGCTTCGGCCCCGAGAAGCTCAACGAAAACTTCCTGACGCTCATCGGCGCCATCATCAAGGCAAAGCCCGCCGCCGCGAAGGGTCAGTATGTAAAAAGCTGCGTCACGGCGTCCACAATGGGCCCCGGCGTGAGAATCAACCAGGCAAAACTTGTCTAACGACTGACGGAAGAGGGCGCACGCCCTCTTCCGATATTTTTTTCCGTCTTATATTGACAAGCACGGAAAAGTCTATATAATGGCAATATAACAGAGGAGCGGTTATCATCAGTACTCGGCGCCGTATTACAGGCAGGGCGCGGGGGAAAGGGGTCGCCGCCGAGGTGCAAAGCAGCCCGCCTGAGGCGGCTTGCGCCGGGACGCGGGAGAATATCCCACGGACTGTCACATTTATTGTGGAGAGCTGTCATTGACCAAAAACATACTATCCTTGTATGCTTGAGTCATGCGGCCACCGCCGCATGGCTCAATTTGTTTAGAGAGGACTAGAGCCTGCTCGCACTAACCGAAAGATGTGAACTGAGCGTTAGTGTGAACAGGCTCCAACACAAAAATTGAGGAAAGAAGAGGAGTACACATGAAAACATCCAAGCGCAGACTGATAACAATCATTATGATTGTTGTTCTGACCTGCACGGCCTTTGTTGCCTATGCCCTTGCCGCCGACGGTGAGGAGCACATAAGCAACATGTACGGCACAATCTGGGCGCTGCTTCCGCCTGTCGTGGCGATTGTCCTGGCGCTCATAACGAAAGAGGTCTATACCTCGCTCTTCGTCGGCATTCTTGTCGGTGCGCTGTTCTATGCCAACTGGAACCCCGAGCTGACCATCAACGCGATGTTCTTCTCCGAGGGCGGCCTCGTAATGAAGCTGGGCGACTCTTGGAACATGGGTATTCTCGTCTTCCTTGTGATTTTGGGAATTCTCGTCTGCCTCATGAACAAGGCGGGCGGCTCTGCGGCCTTCGGACGCTGGGCGCAAACCCACATCAAGACCCGCACCGGCGCGCAGCTGGCAACGATGCTGCTCGGCGTTCTCATCTTCGTCGACGACTATTTCAACTGCCTCACCGTTGGCAGCGTCATGCGCCCCGTGACTGACGGCCACAAAATCTCCCGCGCGAAGCTGGCATATCTCATCGACGCGACAGCCGCGCCCGTCTGCATAATCGCGCCGATAAGCTCCTGGGCAGCCGCCGTAACCAGCTCCGTTCCGGAGGGCTCGGGCATTAACGGCTTCCAGATGTTTATCCAGAGCATACCCTATAACTTCTACGCGCTTTTGACGCTGCTCATGATAATTGTCATCTCCGTGCTCAAGTTCGACTACGGCCCCATGCGTCAACATGAGGCAAACGCCATGAAGGGCGACCTCTTCACCTTTGAGTCCCGCCCCTATGGCGACGGCACAGAGGACGCCGGAGCGAATCCAAAAGGCAGGGTCATCGACCTCGTCCTGCCGGTTATCTTCCTCGTTTTCGCCTGCATCATGGGCATGGTCTATACCGGCGGCTTCTTCTCCGGCACGGGCTTCGTAGACGCCTTTGCCGCCTCCGACGCCTCCGTCGGTCTCGTTCTGGGCAGCTTCGCCGCCCTGATTTTCGCGTTCATCTACTATATGTGCCGCCGCGTAATGAGCTTCAAGGAATTCTCCGAGGCCATTCCCGCCGGCTTCAAGGCAATGGTTCCCGCGATTCTGATTCTCGCCTTCGCCTGGACTCTGTCCGGCATGACGGGACTTCTGGGCGGCGCGGAATATGTGAAGGTACTTGTTGAAGGAAGCGCGGAGGCCCTCCAGAGTATGCTCCCGGCGATAATCTTCCTAGTGGCGGTTATCCTCTCCTTTTCCACCGGCACCAGCTGGGGCACCTTCGGCATTCTGATCCCCATCGTCGTGAACGTCTTCCCGGCGGGCGAGATGCTGACCCTCACTATCGCGGCCTGCCTCGCGGGCGCCGTCTGCGGCGACCACTGCTCGCCCATTTCCGACACGACGATCATGTCCTCCGCCGGAGCGCAGAGCGACCATATCGCCCACGTCTCGACGCAGCTGCCCTACGCGCTGACCGTCGCCGCGGTCTGCTTCGTCAGCTATATTATAGCTGGCTTTGCCCGCAGTGTCTTGATCAGCCTTCCCTTAGCTCTCATAATGATGCTGGTCACTTTGATCATTATCCGCGCCGCCACAAAAGAGAAGCAGGTACTTGCAGATAACAAATAACAGATAATAGAAAACAGATATTGACCAAGAATCCGGCGCACCGCAGTAATTGCGGTGCGCCGGATTTGTTTTTTGCTCTCCGCGAATTTTGTCGTGAAATAGCAATTTAGCGACACAGAAGACAGTGGCGAGAAGACAGAAGACAGATAATAGTATGTCCACAATCTGCGCCTTTTATTAAATAAGCCGCGCTTCTGGCTTCTGACTCCCGTCATTGCGGGCTCGACCCGCAATCCCCCCGTGATTCGCACGAGATTCCGGATCAAGTCCGGAATGACGGTGGACGGAAGGTCGGAATGACGGCCACTGGAACTGTTGTCAATAAATGACGAGGTCATTTATTCACATAAAAAATATTACAAGGAGGAGTTTTTTACATGAAACTCAAAAAGACACTAGCCCTTGTGCTGGCTCTTGTGCTTGCCTTCGG
>JAISHS010000035.1 GCA_031262405.1 Oscillospiraceae bacterium
CAGAGCGAAGCGTCATTGGGCCCCTTCTTTGGGGGATTTACAAGGGGGACATTTCTTCGCAAAGAAAGTCCCCCTTGTACGCTGCCCGCGCAGGGCGCCCGTCCGGCGAGGACGCCCCGGCGTGGCAACGCCGCGTCTCCGCTGTCGCCTCAGCGACAGCTATTTTCGTCCCGCGCCCGTGGCGCGGCCATTTTTACGTCCCGCGCTCGTGGCGCGGTAAAACGCTGTGCGCCGGTGGCGCGTAATTTTCCTGTTGTGCTTGCGCTATTTCAAAAGAAATGTTATCTTTAAATATATAAAAGACATTTTCCAATTAAACCTTAAGGGGAACTAACTATCATGCAGCAGATGTCCTACCTCAAACGCTCGATCATCACCGCGGTTTGTATCGCGCTTTGCCTGGTGCTGCCCTTTGCCTTCCACGCAATTCCCCAGTCGGGACTGATTCTGCTGCCCATGCACATTCCGGTCCTTCTCTGCGGGCTGATTTGCGGCGGCTTCTTCGGTCTGATCTGCGGCGTCGCGGGAACGCTTCTCTCCCACCTTTTCACGGGTATGCCGCTCGTGCCGATGCTGCCCGCCATGATACTGGAGCTTGCGGTCTTCGGACTGGTCGCGGGGCTTGTCATGACCTTCCTGCGCACGAAGAAGGTCTATCTCGATCTATACATCGCGCTTGTCGCGGCAATGCTCCTCGGGCGAATCGTCGGCGGCGCGGCTCAGGCGCTCTTCTTCTCAAGGGGCGCATATTCACTGGCAATCTGGACTACAACCTATTTCGTAACGGCTTTGCCGGGCATCGCTATTCAGCTGGTGCTGCTGCCTACAATCGTGTTCGCGCTGATGAAAGCCCGCCTCATCCCCGAGCGGTACATATAGGGTATATATAATTAGGCGAACCAAAAAAGTACAAGAGTTTTTCGCTGCCGAGAGGATTAAGCCATGGGACATTTCGGATTTTCTTATATGGGGTTAATATACCTGCTTATGCTCTGGGTCCCGAACATAATCTGGACAAAAAACCAGCCGGAGGGCTATACCCCGGCTGGTGAAAACAAAATACTGCTCGTGTTTGAGCGGGTGGGGCAGGTGCTCTGCACGGCGACGGCGCTTTGCTTTTCAGACACCAATCCGCATGGCTGGGAGCCTTGGCTTGCCTGGCTTTTCGCCTCGGCTCTCCTCATGGCGGTCTATGAGCTGTACTGGCTGAGATATTTCCGTAACGGCTGCACTCTGACTGACTTTTACAGACCCTTTGCCGGGGTGCCGCTGCCGGGGGCAACGCTTCCTATCGCGGCGTTTTTCTTGCTCGGGGTCTACGGGAAGCTGATTTGGCTCATTGTCGCCGCTCTTATTCTGGGAATCGGACACATCGGGATACACTACGAACATTTAAGGAAGCTCTGATTAAATCAGCGTTTCCTTAGGTCGAGCAAAAAACGGAGGACAAACTATGAAGGGACAAACATTCCTAAAGGTATGCAGCGTCGTTTTACTTCTGGCGTCTGCCTTCGGTCTTGTGTCCGGCGGACTCGGAATGAAGGACGTTCTGGACGTAAGAGCGGCAAATGAAAAAGAGCGGCAAGAGTCCGTCGCGGATATCGAAGCCCTCGAGTCGGGCATCGCACAGCTGGAGGCAAAGCGCGCCGACTACACAGAGCGTCTCGCGACCTATGAGGCGGGGCGCAGGCAATATGAAGAGGGTCTCATTGCCTATGACGTCGGCAAAGCCGAGTACAACGTGGGTCTGTCCGAGTATGACAACAGCAAGCTTGATTATCAAGAGGCCTTAGCGGCGCTGGAGGCGAACACTCCGGCCTACGAAGCGGGCAAGGCGTCCTATGAAACAGGCCTCGCGGCGCTCACCGCAGGCAGGGCGGAATATGACTCAGGCCTTGCCGCCTACAATGCGGGTCTGGCACAGCTTAACGCCAACACGCCCATCTATGAAATGGCAAAGCCTCTGGTTACGGCGGGGCAGGCCGCCTTCGAGGCGTTTGTTGATCAGATGACCTCCGAGTATGAGGAGGGCAAGGCGCAGCTTGCCGACTATGAGGCAAAATTGGCACTGTATGACCAAATTAGCGCCCTGCCTATCGAAAACGCAGCGGCGGCACTCTTTCAGCAGGGCTTTATCCCCGAGGCCACGCCCGAAGCGGCAACGGCCTTTCTCGCGATCATGAAAGCTCAGCTGGACGCAAATGCACCCGCCTATCAAGCCGGAAAAGAGCAGATAGCCGCCATGGAGCCGCTGATACCCTATCTGGGTATGAGTTATGCCGAGGTCGCCGCAACGGTAAAGTTCTATGAAGACAGCAAGGCGCAGCTCGACGCCGCAGCCGTGGGGCTTGCTTCCGCGCGGCAGGCTCTGGCCTCCGGCGAGGCTCAGCTTGCCGCCGGAAAGGCACTGATCGACGAGTATGAGGCCGGCAAGGCTGCTCTCGAGGCCGCCGCGCCGCAGCTGACCGCCGCCGAGCAGCAGCTCTCGCAGGCCGAATTGCAGCTGACCTACGCCGCGGCGCAGCTGACTAATACCGAGGCACAGCTTGACGAGGACTTGGAGATGATTGCCGAGTTTGAAGACGGTCAGACGCGGATAGACTCCGACAAACAGGCACTGCTCGAAAACCCCGCCGTCAAGGCGATGGTCGACGAGGGCGTGGACATTATAGCCGCCGCAATGGCGGATGTTGACCGCCGCAGCGAGCTCGCGCGCGAGGAGCTGACGGGGCGTATGCTGCAATACCTTCCGCTGCTCGCCGCCGCTACTCTCGGCGTTTTCGCCGCGATAGTCGCCCTGAGCCGCGGAAAGCTCAAGGGCGCGCTCATTTTGGGCGCCCTCGCCCTGCTTGCCTCAATCGCCGGAAACGTCCTCGGGCTGATGCGGGGCTACAGCGAGCACCCGCTGCAAATGGCCGCGCTGCTTATTCTCTTTACCGCCGCCGCCCTCTCGGTACTCTCACTAATCCCCTTCGCCAAAGCCCCGACGGCAGAGTAACTCAAGACGCGAAAAAGCCCGCCTAACCAGGAGAATTATGAAAAAAGAATACTCAGAACACCCATCATCAATGGCAAAATTCAATATGGAGATGTACGGTTTCTCGTGGATTGATTTTGTTACCGCAATACCGTCGCCTCTGCTTGTAGCGACAAACTACAAGGCAAACGGAAAACCGAATGCCTGTTTGCAATCGTGGGCTTGTTTCAACGGCAAATTTGCCATTTTGTCGAGCGTAAATGCAAATGGGCATCTTTATCAAGCGATACACGAGAGCGGTGTGACCGTATTGAATTTCCCGTCTGCAGACATATACGACAAATGTGCCGCGACGATAAGAAACAACGAATATGACGATGACGAGATAACACAATCGGGTCTTACAACTGAACCCGCAGTATTAGTGAATGCGCCAAGAATCAAAGAGTGCTTTATGTGCCTTGAATGCCGCTTGCTTTGGGAAAAACCGCTTGTTGAAGGGGATAATAATGTTCTGATGTGCTTTGAAATTGTCCACGTTGCTGCCCAGGAGGATCATTTAGACGAGAACGTCAAGGGGAGATACGGCGAAACAGGGTTTATTTTCAACCTGCATCACCCGATTAACCCGGAAGCCTTCACGGGCAAGGCTCATGATTATGTCGCCATCGTGCGAAAGCATATCGACACGGGTGAGTATTGATTTGTCGCTTTGCAAGCGACCACTCCACGCTCAAAGAACCGTATACTTTATTCATAAGAAATCGAATGGAGGATACGGCTATGACAAACATTCAAAAAAGCCCTCGTCCACTCGGACGGGGGCTTTTTCGCGTCAACATTGTCTATCTCAAAACTTTTTACCCCTCAGTCGCAGCGCGTTCGTCACCACGAAAATCGAGCTCAGGCTCATCGCAATCGCGCCGATCATCGGCGAGAGCAGCAGCCCCAGCGCGGGATAGAGCGCCCCGGCGGCAATAGGAAGCCCCAACACGTTATAGCAAAACGCCCAGAACAGATTTTGCTTAATGTTGCGTATGGTTAGGCGGCTCAGCTCAATCGCGCGGGGCACGTCGCGCAGATCGTCTTTCATCAGCACAAGCTCTGCGGCCTCAATCGCAATGTCGCTGCCCCCTCCGACGGCGCAGCCGATATCGGCGCGCGCGAGCGCGGGCGCGTCGTTAATCCCGTCGCCGACCATCATGACGATTTTGCCGCCGCTCTGGAACCCCTCCACAACCCTCGCCTTATCCTCCGGAAGCACCTCAGACACCACCTCATCCACCCCCACAAGGGCGCCGATATGCTCGGCGGCGCGGGCATTGTCGCCGGTGAGCAAAACCGTGTGAATCCCCAGCCTTTTAAGGCTCTGTACGGCCTCATGGCTCGTCGGCTTAACGGCGTCTGCCAGGGCTATGAGACCCAGCGCTTTCCCATCCAGCGCAACCCAAATTAAGGTTTCACCGCGCGCGCTTAACTCGTCGGCGCGCGCTTTCAGCGGCTCAATATCCGCGCCCTCTTGCGCCATCAGCCGCTCATTTCCCAAAAGAAGCGTCTTTCCGCCAAGCTCAGTACGCAGCCCCAGCCCGGGCAGGGTCTCATGCTCTCCTATCAACATTTCACGAGAACCGGATGGGGCTTGCCAATCTAACCCGCGCTCGAGAACCTCGTCGCAGACCGCCTTTGCCAGCGGGTGCGCCGAGAGGCTCTCCCCGGCGGCGGCGAGCCTCAGTAGCTCATTTTCCGGCAGGTCCAAACTCACAAGCTCCGTCACCCTTGCCACCCCCTGCGTCACCGTCCCGGTCTTGTCCAGCACCGCAACGGCGGTCTTGTGCGCGGTCTCCAGAGCCTCGCCGGAGCGCAGCAGAATACCCTCCCGCGCCCCGACTCCGGTGCCTACGATTATCGCCGTCGGCGTTGCAAGCCCCATTGCACAGGGACAGGCGATGACTAAAACGCTTGTAAAGATACGCAGGGCGAAAGAAATCTCCTCTCCCGCTACTAACCACGCCACCGCCGCAAGAAGGGCGAGCGCAATCACGATCGGCACAAACACCCCCGCGACAGAGTCCGCCGTCTTGGAGATGGGCGCTTTTTTGCCCTGCGCGTCCTCGACAAGCTTAATAATCCGCGCGAGAGTCGTGTCCGCGCCGACCTTCGTAATCTCGACGAAGAGCGCGCCCGAGACCGCGAGGGAGCCGCCGATAACGGCGTCGCCGACGCCTTTTTCAACGGGCAGACTCTCCCCGGTGAGCATGGACTCGTCCGCGCCGCCGGAGCCGCTTTTTACCACCCCGTCCAGCGGAAATTTTTCGCCGGTTTTCACCAAAACAGTGTCGCCGGGCTTGAGGGTTTCCACCGGCACCTCCCACTGACCGCCCTTATATACGAGCAGAGCCGTCGCGGGGGTCAGCTCCATGAGCTTTTTTATCGCGCCGAGGGTTTTCTCCTTACTTCGCGCCTCGAGATTTTTCCCGAGCGAAACCAGCGTGAGCACGACGGCGGCGGACTCAAAATACAGCCCGTGCACCCCGTGGCTCGAATAGCTCAGCGTGTACATCGACACGACGCTGTAGATAAACGACGCCGCGCAGCTGATAGCGACGAGCGCGTCCATATTCGGGGCGCGCGCAACGAGAGACTTGAAGCCCGAGACAAAGAAGCGTCTTCCCAAAAACATAATCGGCACTGTGAGCAGCAGCTGGGTCAGCGCAAAGCCGAAGGGCTTAGCGTCCATATCCATAAACGCGGGCAGCGGGAGATTTTCGATAAGCATACTGCCCATGGAGACATAGAGCAGCACCGCCGAGAGCGCCGCCATGACGATAAGCTCCGCCCTCTCGGAAAGCCTCCGCAACGACTCATCCGCACCCGACGCGGGGGAAGCCGTCTGCGTCTCGTGCGCAGAGGCGGTAAACCCGACCTTCTCCACCGCCACTATAATCTCCCGAGAAGATACTGCGTTATCGTCATAGGCGATTGTCATCCGATTGAGCGGAAGATTCACGTCGCTGCGCTCCACGCCGGGCAGCCTGCGCGTGGCGCGCTCCACCGCCGCGCTGCAAGCCGCGCAGTGCATACCGCCTATGTCATAGACTTCTTCTTTGGTCATCAGTGCCTCCTAATACTTCAGTGCCCTCATCGCGTTCATAATTGCTATCATCGATACTCCCACGTCCGCAAAAATCGCCAGCCACATTCCGGCAATCCCGAAGGCGGCGAGGCCCAGCACCAGAAACTTTACGCCCAGCGCGAAGAAAATGTTCTGCCGCACAATTGCCATTGTCCGCCGCGCCCCGGTAACTCCGACGGCGAGAGCGGATGGTTTGTCGTCCATTATAACGACGTCGGCGGCCTCCAGCGCGGCGTCCGAACCGATGCCGCCCATCGCGATTCCGACGTCGGCGCGGGCGAGTACCGGCGCATCGTTCACGCCGTCGCCCACGAAGGCAAGCGCGCCGCCGGGGGCCTGCTCCGCCAGAAGCCGCTCGACCTCGGCGACCTTATCCTGCGGCAGCAGCTGCGCGTGTACCTCGTCCGCGCGAAGCTCCTCCGCGACCCGCGCGCTAGCGGCCTTGGAGTCGCCGGTGAGTATCACAAGCTTATTTATTCCCAGCTCGCGCAGGCGCGAAAACGCCTCTCCGGCGTCGGGCTTTAGGGCGTCCGCAATGGCAATCCGCCCCAGATACACGCCGTTTTTCGCGACAAATACGCAGGGGTCTAAGCTGCCGCCCTCCGGCGCGGCAACGCCCAGCTCCCGCAGGAGCTTTGCGCTACCGACGGCGATTTCGTCCCCGTGAAAGCTCGCGCTCACGCCGCGTCCGGCAAAGTCGCGAACATCTGTGAGCCCGTCGGAGCTAGGCTCCTCGCCCAGAGCCTCGATAATCGAGCGGGCTATGGGGTGCAGGCTCCCGCTCTCAGCCAGAGCGGCAGTCTCGAGAAGCTCACGCTCGGAAACGCCCTCGGGGAACAGCATAGTCACCGCAAAGCGCCCGGTGGTGAGCGTTCCGGTCTTGTCAAACACGACCGTGTCAAGGCGCGAGAGTGCCTCGAGAAAGCTTCCGCCCTTGACTAGTATGCCCCGTCGGGACGCCCCGCCGATTCCGGCGAAGAAGCCCATAGGCACCGAAATCACCAGCGCGCAGGGGCAGGAGACCACGAGAAAAATGAGCGCGCGCTTTATCCAAATCGCCCACTCGAGCCCGCCGAGAAGCGGCGGCGCAACCGCCAGAGCCAGAGCCAAGGCGCAGACGGCGGGGGTATAGATTCGCGCGAAGCGGGTGATGAAGCTCTCCGTTTTCGCCTTTTTGTCCAAGGAATTTTCTGCAAGCTCCAAAATCCGCGCGACAGTCGACTCGCCGTAGAGCTTCGTGGTCTCGATCGTCAGCGCGCCGGAGAGATTTACCCCGCCGCTGAGGACTGCCTCGCCCGCCTTAATCGCGCGTGGTAAACTCTCGCCCGTGAGGGCGGACATATCCAGGAGGCTCTCGCCCTCGAGAATAACGCCGTCTAGGGCGATTCTCTCGCCGGGGAGCACCCGAAGAGCCTCGCCGACTTTGACCGCCTCCGGTGAGACGGTCACGAGAGCTCCCTCGCGCAGGACGGTCGCGCTGTCCGGGCGGATGTCCATCAGAGCCGAAATCGCGTCCCGCGAGCGATCTACCGCGAGGTCCTGACACAGCTCGCCGACCTCATAGAACAGCATAACCGCAACGGCCTCGATATAGTCGCCCTCGCCCTTAAACGCCAGAGCCAGCGCGAACACGCCGAGCGTGGCGATTGTCATCAGAAACTTCTCGTCGAACACTTTGCCGCGAACCAAATTCGTCGCGGCGTCGCGCAGTACATCCGCGCCGATTATGATATAGGGAATCAGATAGAGTGCAATCTCTATCCAAAATGCAGATTTTTCGCCAAAATATTCGCCTAACGGGATAAGCAGAGCGGGAATCAGAAACGCCGCGCCGATAAGAAGGCGCAAGAGTGTCCTTTTATTTTCGGTTTCCATGACGCCCTCCTATTCGCAGATGTGCGTCATGCCCTGCGCCAGAACGGTGTGGACATGGTCGTCGGCTAGGGAGTAGAGGGCGTTTTTGCCGTCGCGGCGGAACTTCACGAGTCTCGCTGTCTTGAGCGTGCGCAGCTGGTGCGAGACGGCGGATTGACTCGAGCCGACAAGCGACGCCAAGTCGCCCACGTTCAGGGGGCGGTTCATGAGCGCATATAAAATCTTTATCCGCGTCGTGTCGCCGAAAATTTTAAAGAGATCCGCCAGCTCATAGAGCAGCTCCTCATCGGGCAGCTCCACCTCCACAGGCTCGCCAAGCTCACTTTTATTACCTGTTTCCTCAGGAATCGTCAAGTTTTCTGTCGTTTGGCGATTTAAATCACGTTCTTCATTCATTTTATTCACCTCATATGAACATATGTATTTATGTTCATATGATACCACTGTGAGAAGAAAATGTCAAGCGCTAATTTTAAAACTGCCCGCGCGCCCACAGGGCACACGGGCATAGCCTCGTAGAGTTTCGCGCCGCAGCGCGAAATTTACTTTTGCGCGGGTTTAATGTGGATATCAGCCGGGTTTATCCCGCCCGAGAGCGGGAGCTCGCAGGCAAGCTCGTGGGGGTCCTCGCTCTCCTTAAACAGCTCGGGGTCATAGGCGACGCCCTTTTTGTCGTAATAATTCTTGACGGCGGCGCGAACCGCCTCCTCCGCGAGCACGGAGCAGTGGATTTTGTTCGCGGGCAGCCCGTCCAGAGCCTCGACAACCGCCTTGTTCGAGAGCGTCAGCGCCTCGTCTATAGACTTGCCCTTTATCATCTCGGTCGCAATCGAGCTTGTAGCAATGGCGCTGCCGCAGCCGAAGGTGTTGAACTTCACATCGTAGATTATCCCGCCGTCGTCCACCTTAATATACATCTTCATTATATCGCCGCACTTGGCGTTGCCGACCTCGCCCACCCCGTCGGCGTCCTCCATCTTGCCTACGTTGCGCGGGTTCTCGAAATGGTCCATCACTTTCTCGCTATATAACATGGGTTCTTACCGCCTTTCTTTTTATATAATGTGTGGTCTCGAGCCGTCCTCCAGTCCCTCCCAGACGGGGGACATATCGCGCAGCCGATTTATAACAAGCGGAACCTGCTCCACAATCCAGTCCATCTCCTCCGGCGTGTTATACTCGCTCAGCGAGAGCCGAAGCGAGCCGTGCGCGACCTCGTGGGGCAGCCCCAGCGCGAGCAGCACATGACTCGGGTCTAGGCTTCCGCTCGTGCAGGCCGAGCCCGACGACGCCTCTATGCCCTTGCGGTCGAGCATGAGGAGCAGCGCCTCACCCTCGACTCCCTCGAAGCACATATTCACGTTATTGGGAAGCCTCTTCTCCCTGTCGCCGTTCAAAACGCTGTGGGGAATTACGCTCAGCCCGTCTATGAGCCTGTCGCGCAGACCGCCCACAAAGACCGCGTTTTGCGCCATATTGTCGCAAGCGTCCTTCAAAGCGCGAGCCATAGCGGCAATCGCCGGAAGATTTTCCGTTCCGGCGCGGCGTCCGCGCTCCTGAGCGCCGCCCTCGATCAAAATCGCCGGGGCAAGTCCGCGCCTGCAATAGAGCACGCCCACGCCCTTCGGCCCGTGGAACTTGTGCGCGGATAGGCTGAGCAGGTCAACATTCATCGCCTTGACGTCAATCGGGATGTGCCCTACGGCCTGAACGGCGTCCGTGTGGAAAATTACGCCCCGCTCCTTGCACAGGGACGCAATCTCCTCAATAGGCTGAATCGTGCCGATCTCGTTATTTGCCGCCATCACGGTAACGAGCGCGGTGTCCTCGCGAATCGCCTCGGCAATATCGGCGGCGCTCACGATCCCGTTTCTGCCCACCGGCACGAGCGTCACCTCACAGCCGCGCGCCTTCATCGCCTCAAGCGCGTGCAGGATCGCGTGGTGCTCGATGGCGGTTGAAACAAGGTGCTTTTTGCCCTTTCTCGCGCCGAGATTAACAGCCGTCATAATCGCCTGATTGTCGGCCTCGCTCCCGCCGGAGGTGAAATAAATCTCGCGCGGCTCGGCGCCGAGGCACTCGGCAATCGTCGCTCTAGCCTCCTCCAAGACCTCCTTCGCCCTCTGTCCGGCACTGTGCAGGCTGGACGGATTTCCGAAAACCTCACGCATGAGGGAAAGCTCAATATCAATAGCGGCCTGACTCATTTTCGTAGTCGCCGCGTTGTCAGCATAGACGAGCATCGCTGTTCCTCCTCTTTTGATTCTAGCCCCTTACTTATAGCATAGGTATTATTTTTTCGCAAGGCTTTTCACTAGTTTTTACAATAAATAAACATTTTAACAAAACACCTCTTGACGGTTTACATAAATTGCTTTATAATGTGTAAAGCCAGCTGGTAAATAACGACAAAATTCTTCTTAGAAGAGGGCAGACCATTATGAGCAGGCAGCAGTTTTTGGCTGAATTAACTCAATATTTATCTTTTGTCACAGCCGCAGAGCGCACGGTCATAATCGCCGCGTTCGAGGAAAAGCTTGACGACGCAGGACCCGAGGGCGAGACCGCGCTCATGATGGAGCTGGGCACGCCCATGTCCATCGCGATTGCACTAAAGCGGCGCAAGGAGGCCGGGGAGCTTATAATTCCCGGCGAGGAGGCGTCTGCCGGCGCGGCGGAGAGTCTTGATACGGCGAAGACCCCTGTTTCGCGCTCTATTACCGATACGCAAGGCGACGCGGAATTTGAATTTGAAATATCAACCGACTCCTCTGACGCTCCCGCAATCGACGAGTTTACCCTCGCGGGTGACTTATCCGAGCCCGCAAGCTCGGACGCCGAAGTCGAGACAGAGGAGGAGGACTCCTCTCCGGAAATAATCCCCGGCATAAGCGGCGGCGCGACAACAGTCGCCTTCGAGGAGAAGGAAGAGCGTAAAAATCTCACCGTGCTCGGCGCCATCGGCGCGGCGCTGCTCAGCATTTTAATCGTGGCGGTTTTCCTCGTCCCGGTCGGCGGCGGAGTCTATCTGCTGGCGGTCATGGCGCAGTTTTTACTCGCGGCGCTCAGTACGCTTACAACGCTTCCGGCGGCGCTCTGGCTCTTCGCGCTCGGACTTGTCTCGGGCGCTCTGGGACTGCTCATTGTCTGGTTCTTCATCTGGGCGGCTTGCGCCCTTATCCGTCGGCTTTTCGCAGGAAAAGCCCCCAAGCACAGCCTTTTCAGGGTGGGCTTAAAAAAGGTCTGGAAAATAATCTGGCTCTTCTTCACCATTTTCATGGTTCTGGGTCTCGGCTGCGCCATCGCGGGTTATGCCCTCGGCGTGCGCCCCGATGCGCTCTTTGATAATTCCGTCGCGGCCGAGGCTCTCGCTTGGCTGACGGACAATCCGATCATCGACTTTGTAAACGGTTTAATTGGCGCAACTGTTTGGCAGGCGTAGTTTGCCCAGCCAAAAAAGGGGAAGTCGAATCCGCCTAATTTTGCGGGTTCGACTTCCCCTTGCCAAGCCTTGCGGCATATGATATACTGAGGTTTGCTGACGGATTTTGCTGTCGGCACAAAAGATAAGGAGACTCTGATTAAGTCGCGCGGATGCGGCAGCGAGAGATGTTTTCGTCAGATGAGGCAAAAAACGCAGTGAATACTGGATGTATTCACGAGGCTTTTTGTAAAATATGGCGGAAAAAGATCCGCTGTCCGCGCCGCAGGGATTTAATCAGAGGTTCCAAAAAGCAAGGACGAAATAACAAACTATGGCAAAGATTGCGGTGTGCGGCTATGGCGTTGTTGGGAAGGGCGTTGCGGAGGTTCTGACAGAAAATGCAGACAGCATAAGCAGAAACGCCGCAGAGGATATTTCTCTCAAGTATATTCTCGATATTCGCGAATTTCCCGGCGATCCCTTTGAAAAACTGTTCGTACATGACTTCTCGATAATAGAAAAAGACCCCGAGGTCACCGTAGTTGTGGAGACCATGGGCGGGGTTGGCGCGGCCTTTGACTTTACAAAGCGCGCGCTTCTCTCCGGAAAAAGCGTCGTCACCTCCAACAAGGAGCTGGTCGCAAAATTCGGCCACGAGCTTATCGCAATCGCGAAGGAGCGCAACCTCAACTACCTCTTCGAGGCCAGCGTCGGCGGGGGAATCCCGATTATCCGCCCGATAACTCAGTGCCTCGCGGCAAACCGCTTGGACAGCGTATACGGAATTTTAAACGGCACAACGAACTATATCCTCACAGAGATGATTCAAAACAACGCCAGCTTTGAGGATGCCCTCCACCAGGCTCAGGCGAACGGCTTCGCCGAGGCCGACCCCACCGCCGACGTCGAGGGTCTGGATGCCGCGCGGAAAATCTGCATCCTCTCGGACCTGTGCTTCGGCAGACACATAGACCCGGAGGGCGTCAGAACTCAGGGAATAACAGGCGTTTCGCTCACGGATGTTGAATATGCCAAGCGGCTCAACTGCAAGATAAAGCTGCTCGGCCGCGGTCTGCGCACCGGAGCCGACTCTGCGACGGCCTTCGTCGCGCCGCATTTAGTCAGCGTCTCGAGTCTGCTCTCGAATGTGGACGGCGTCATGAACGGCATCGTCGTGCACGGAAACGCCTTGGGCGACGCGATGTTCTATGGTGCCGGCGCGGGCGCGCGCCCGACGGCAAGCGCCGTCGTCGCGGACGTTATAGACGCCGTGAAGCACTCGAAGGCCCGGAAATATCTTGACTGGCTCGACGCGCCTCCGGGCTATTTCACCGACAGCTGCTATGTCCGCTCCCGCTGGTATGTCCGCGCAGAGACCTCTCTTCAGCAGATCGGCTGGGCTTTCGGAAAGGTAAATTTCGTAACTTATCCGGGCGCGAGTACCACGGAGTCGGCCTTCGCCACGGAGGAATATGACGAGCGCACCATGCAAAAGCTAACCAGCGGCATGAACGTTAAATCGATGTTTAGAATCTTAGACTAGCTTGTTGCACTCCGATACCACCGACAATCTTCGTTGCAAATTAATTCTCAATTGTCAATTCTCAATTGTCAATTTCCCAGGGGGATATTATGCTTTTAGTTCAAAAATTCGGCGGCAGCTCAGTTGCTGACGCCGAGAAAATCAAACGTGTCGCCGGCATAATCGCCGATAACTACTGTGACGGCAATGACGTCGTTGTCGTGCTCTCCGCTCAGGGTGACACGACGGACGATTTGCTCGAAAAGGCAGCCGAGATCAATCCGAACCCCTCAAAGCGCGAGCTGGACGTACTGCTCTCAACCGGCGAGCAGATTTCCGTTGCGCTCATGAGCATGGCTCTGGAAAAAATGGGTATGCCCGTAGTCTCGCTGACGGGCTGGCAGGTGCCGGTGAGCACCAATTTCCAGCACGGCAACGCGCGGATCCGCTCCGTCTCCACCGAACGCTTAAGGCAGGAGCTGGACAGACGGCGAATCGTAATCGTAACCGGTTTTCAGGGCATTTCCGGCACGGGCGAAATCACGACGCTCGGGCGCGGCGGCTCGGACACCTCCGCCGTCGCCGTCGCGGCGGCGCTGCACGCCGACAAGTGCCAGATTTACACAGACGTGGACGGCGTCTATACCGCCGACCCGCGCAAGGTAGAGGGCGCGAGGCGGCTCGACGAGATAACCTATGACGAAATGATGGAGCTGGCCTCCCTGGGGGCGCAGGTTCTGCACAACCGCTCCGTCGAGATGGCGAAGCGCTATGGCGTCGAGCTGGAGGTTCTCTCCAGCTATGAGAGGAAGCCGGGGACTCAAGTTAAGGAGGTCGTGAAAAACGTGGAGCAGATGAAGATTAGCGGAATCGCCAAGGACCACAACGTCGCGAGAATCGCGGTCGTGGGCGTCAAAGACGAGCCGGGCGTGGCGTTCAAGGTGTTCCGTTCGCTTGCCAATGCGAAGATCAACGTGGATATAATTTTGCAGTCGATTGACCGCAACGGGCTGAACGACATAAGCTTCACCGTCGCGGAAGACGAGCTGGACAAAGCCTTTGAAATCTTAAAGGGACGCCGCGATCACATCGGCTACAGCGACCTTTTCGCCTCAAAAAACGTCGCCAAGGTCAGCATAGTCGGCGCGGGAATGCTCTCAAGCTCCGGCATCGCGGCAACGATGTTCGAGGCGCTCAGCGACGCGAAGATCAACATCCAGATGATCTCCACCAGCGAGATCAAGGTCTCCGTCCTCCTCGACGAGTCCTGCGCCGACAAAGCAGTGCAGGTGATACACAATAAGTTTTTTAATTAATCGCCGCGCCTGTGGGCGCGGCTTATCTCCCGAGATAACTCTCTAATATCAACGCTGCGGCGACGGCGTCGACGGTTTTCTTGTGTTTTGCGGCGCGTTTGCCGTTTTGACGGAGAATGTCGTGCGCCGCCGCGCTCGTGAGCCGCTCGTCCCAGAGCACAATTTTAATATCCAGCCGCGCCTCAAGAAGCTGCTTGAAGGCGCGGCTTTTCTGACTCTGCTCGCCCTGACTGCCGTCCATATTTTTGGGGTTTCCCAGCACGATTTCGCCGACGTCCTCGGCTTGCACGAGCTGCGCTATCGCATCCGCCAGCCGCGCCATGTCCCGCTCCTCAATCGTAAAGGCTCGACCGGCAAGGGTACCCGTCAAATCCGAGAGCGCAACGCCCGTGCGCACGTCGCCGAGGTCAATTGCCAAAACTCGCATTGTGCCCCCCTATTCCGCGAGCCCCGCCTTGCGAATCGCCGAGGCAAGGCGCGGCAGCAGCGGCAGCAGCAGCAGATAGACCGGAATCAGAAAAATGTATTGCGTGGTCATCCGAAACATGAAAAAGCCCCAATAAGTCTGACTGGAATAGAGCTGACTGACCCAAAGCGTGTTTACAAACAGCCCCAAAACCAGCGTGTTTATGATCGCCGGACAGAATATGTTCGGGAAAAAGCGCGGCGTCTCGCGCTTATACAAAAACAGGCCGTAGACCGCGCCCATGACGGCTGCAACGATGGTAAAGCCCACATGATACGGCCCAATCGGAAAGAGTATCGCGCCCAAAAAATCCGCTAGGCCCCCCGCTATTGACGCCCAAATCGGGCCGAAGAGCAGGCCGCACAGGGCAATCGGAAGGAAGCTGAAGCCGATTTTTAGGCTCTCCGTATTTATAGAGGCAAAGCGGTTCAAGACCACCTCCATCGCGACGAGCAGCGCAACCTGAACGATAGTTTTAAGCTTTATTTCGAACTTAAACATCCTATCCCCTCTTTCCAAAATAGGCTCTGACCTCTCCCGCCGTGTAGAGCGAGCCGACCGAGAGCACGACCCCGTCGCGCGAGGCGAGGGACTGAGCTTTTTCTATACCGGCGGCTATTGAGTCCGCCGTGACGGCGCGCTTACCGAGTGAGCGCAGAGTCTCCGCAAGAGTCTGCGCCGAAAGCGCCCTCTCGCCCGGAGGCGTTATGGTCACAAAGTCATCTGCCGCCTCGGCGAGAGCCGCAGCCATGCCGGCGTAATCCTTGTGCGCCAAGACGCCGAACAAAATAACCGCCTTTCTGTCGGGGAAATATCGGCGCAGACTCGCCGCCGCCGTCCTTGCCCCCTGCGGATTGTGGCCGCCGTCCACGACGAAATACGGCTCCTCGCAGACAAGCTCAAACCGCGCCGGCCAGCGCGTCGCGGCAAAGCCGCGAGAAATCGCGTCCCCGGATATCGAAAACCCCGAGCCTCGCAGCAGCTTCAGCGCCTCTAGGGCGCAGGCGGCGTTTTTCAGCTGATTTTCTCCTAAAAGTGGAATAAATAGCCGCTCAAAATCCTTATAGGAGAATTCCTGCCCGTCGAGTGAATCCGAGATCGGAGAAATAAGCGAGAAATCCGCGCAGACAAGCTCGGAGCCGACTCTCGAGCAACGCTCCTCAATCACCCGTCGGGGTGCCTTTGGCAGCTCGTAAATCACCGTGGGACAGCCGGGCTTTATTATACCGGCCTTTTCTGCGGCGATTTTCTCCACCGAATCGCCCAGCTCCCGCGTGTGGTCAAGCCCGATGTTCGTTATGACGGACAGCAGCGGTCTTTCAATCACGTTCGTGGAGTCCAGCCGCCCGCCGAGACCCGTCTCGAGCACCACCGCGTCGACATTTTCACGCGCGAAATATTCCAGCGCGAGAGCCGTTATAAGCTCAAACTCCGTGGGCTTGTCCGCCATGGCTTCGACAACCGGCACAAAACGCTCGGTTGTTTCACCGAGGGCAGCATCCGAAATCGGCGCGCCGTCAATGCGAATGCGCTCGCTGAAATCATAGATATAAGGCGAGGTGAATAGCCCCGTCTTGACGCCCGCCGCCGTCAGCGCAGCGGCGATAAGCGCGCAGGTAGAGCCTTTGCCGTTAGTCCCCGCGACGTGCACGAATTTTAGCCGCTTGTCCGGCGCGCCGATAGCGTCGAGCAGCGCCCTCGTGCGCTGCAGCCCCGGCTTTGACCCGCGCCAGAGCCGCGAGTGTATAAATTTAATCGCTTCATCCGCCGTCAAATCGCCCTGACCCCACAATCATTCTGTATCTAAAAAGCAAGCAAGGTGAGTATACCACGCAGTGCGTCCTATTGCAAGACTCATTCCTCTCCACCCCCACCGCGCTAATGTTTACAACGAAGCCACGATCTAAACGGTTATTGAAGTCTGGATGTTTTTGGGGTATAATAGCCGCAAACGGTTATTATACACAGCTTAAGCGGGGAAACAAATGAGAAAGATTATTGCATTAGGACTGGCTATACTGCTCCTTACTCTGTTCGCGATACCGATAACCGCGAACGCATTATCAGTTACAAATACTTCCAGAGGAATTGGCGAAACGTCATCTGAGGAGTTAGAGCAGTTCATACAAACGGAATTTGCAAAAACACATATCCCCGGCATGAGCGTTGCGATTGTTGACGCCGGCAGCACCATGTTCACCGGCGCATACGGAGACGTGAGAGACACTCGAACGTCATTTATTCTCGGTTCAATTAGCAAGTCATTCACTGCGGCCGCCATAATGCAGCTCGTTGAACAGGGTAAAGTTGACTTGGACAGCCCTTTTGTCACATATCTGCCTGAGGAGGAAAATGCGGACGGCAAGACGACGGTAAAACAGCTTCTCAACCACACAAGCGGCATACGGACGTATGCAACACCGCAGAATTACAAGACATCTGCAATTGTCGCGCCGTATGTGTACTCCAATACCGGTTATGGTTTGTTGGGCAAAATAGTCGAGCGGGTTTCCGGCATGGAGTACGGCTCATATATAAAAGAGCACATTTTTGAGCCTTTGAGTATGACGCGCACCTTTGTTTCGCTTCAAGAAGCCAAAGCGGCAGGGTTATTGGCAGACGGGTACCGCAACTACTTCGGCTTTATGGTAAAACAGGATGCGCCGTACCCAGATGGCGAGATTGACCAGTGGCTCAACCTGCCTGCGGGTTATATAATCTCCTGCGCCGAGGATATGGGCAAGTACCTACAGATGTATCTCAACCAAGGTAAGGGCATTCTAACACCCGAGAGCATCAACACCATGACGAGCGGTCAAGTCGATTTTATGGATACATATCAGTACGGCATGGGTTGGATGATGGACACCCGTGCAGGTGAGATGATGCTCTTCCACGGCGGCAATGTGGAAAACTACACCACATATATGCACATACTGCCCGAGCGTGGAATCGCTATTGTCGTACTGACTAACGCCTGTGACCTCTTTATCGCGAATAATATGGTGGTTCAACTGGCAGACAATATTGCATACAAGGTTATGGGAGCTGACGCCGATGAAATCGGCACGTCGGACTATTGGCAGAATCATCTCCTAATCAATGCGGCGCTCTTTATTGTCCTGCTAATCGGACTGCTGCCGCTTTTGTTGTTCAAGAGATGGCGCAGGAAAAACCGTGAGCACATAAGCGCTGCCGACATCGTGAGTTTGGTCGCTCTCCATGGCGTCCTGCCAACGCTGATTTTGACGATTGCCCCGATACTCGGAATGCCGCTGTCGGTGGTAAGCGGCTTTGTGCCGGACATATTCATTACCCTGTTAGTCAGTAGCGGCCTCTTGTACTTGACGGGAGTATTGAAAGTCGGGTGCGTCGCGGCAATGCGGCGTAGCCGTTGAAGCGTTACACCCATAACGCACTCGCGCCCCATAATCGCCGAAGGGCGATTATGGGGCGCATTTTTGCCGTCCCTATACCTCAGAGCACCCCCAGATGCTCGAGCAAAATTTGCAGCCCTAGTATCACCAGCACGATGCCGCCGAAAAGCTCCGCGCGCTTTTGATATTTCACGCCGAAGCGGTTCCCGATCAGCACCCCCGCGTAGGATATTACGGCAGTGACGAGGCCGATCAGCGCGGCGGCGCTTACAATATTGAGACTTTGCGCCGGGAGCAGCGAAAAGGTGACGCCCACGGCCAGCGCGTCAATGCTGCCCGCTATCGAGAAGAGCGTCAGCTCCTTATAGTCGAGAGAGTCGCATTTTTCTTCGTCCTCTCCCTCGTCGGGTTTGAGTGCCTCATAGATCATTTTCCCGCCGATAAGAGCCAGCAGCGCGAAGGCTATCCAGTGGTCGAAGCGCTCGATATGCCGCGCGAAGCTCGAGCCGAGCACATAGCCCACAAGCGGCATGAGAGCCTGAAAGCCGCCGAAGAAAAACGCGATAATCGCCGCGTGGCGATAGTTCAGACAGTTCATTTTCAGCCCTCTGACCACTGCCACCGCGAAGGCGTCCATAGACAGCGCCACCGCCACAAGAAAAAGCTCCGCAAATCCCATAAGTCTCTCCGATTAAAATTTTTGGCAGTGTGCTAGCCGTCTGGGGGCTTGCGGCGCTAATCGCTATCCCCCAAATACTCACGGAGCCTGCGCGCGTCCTCGCGCTTTAGCCCATCCTCCCAGGCTCTGCCCTCCATGTGGTGGCGAAACTCGTGCCTGAGCGTCTCGCGCATATGCCCTAAAAGTTCGTCGCGAGTCTCGCGAGAGTGGACGCGCCTGAAGCTGCCATAGTATATTACTATGCCGCGACCCATGGCGTTATGGAAATATTCTCCCATAATATAAAGTCCGTCGCCCCGACTTTTCGGGTGAAGCTTTGCTTCCGCGCTCAGATTTATGCCGAGGTTCAGCCCCTCATAAAACTCCTGCGGCAGCTCGGAAGCTAATTCGTCCAGCACGGCGGAAAATTCGTCAATAGAAATCATCTTGTTCTCCATTTAGACAGGTACACTAATAATAACGAGATAACTATGCGTCATTCCGGGCCCCCACGCAATCCCCCATTAAATAACGCGCCTGTGGAAAACCGCAGACGCGTTTTTTATACTAATTTTATTTTACTACTTCGCGTATTCAACCGCCTTGGTCTCACGCAGCAGGTGAACCTTAATCTGACCGGGATAGGTCAGCTCGCTCTCGATCTTCTTGGCGATGTCCCGCGCGAGAAGAATCATCTCGTCCTCTGTGACACGCTCGGGCTTGACCATGATGCGAATCTCGCGCCCCGCCTGAATGGCATAGCAACTCTCGACGCCGTCAAAGCTCTTGGATACCTCCTCAAGCTTCTCGAGACGCTTGACATAGCTCTCGATATTCTCGCGCCTCGCTCCGGGACGCGCCGCCGAGATAGAGTCCGCCGCCTGAACGAGCACGGCGATTATACTGTGCGCCTCAACGTCCCCGTGGTGGGCGGCGATGGCGTGGATAACCTCTTCGTTTTCCTTATACTTACGGGCGAGATCGACGCCAATGGAGATGTGGCTGCCCTCGACCTCGTGGTCGATGGCCTTGCCGATGTCGTGGAGCAAGCCCGCGCGCTTTGCCAGCGCAACGTTAACGCCCAGCTCGCTTGCTAAGAGCCCCGCTATGTGCGAGACCTCGATGGAGTGGTTGAGGACATTCTGCCCATAGCTCGTCCGGTATTTCATTCTGCCGAGCAGCCGGATGAGATCGGGGTGGAGGCCGTGTACATTGGTCTCGAAGGCGGCGCGTTCGCCCTCCGCCTTGATTGTCGCCGTTACTTCCTTCTGCGCCTTGGCGACCATCTCCTCAATTCTCGCGGGGTGAATGCGCCCGTCGGCAATGAGCTTTTCGAGGGCGAGCCGCGCAATCTCGCGGCGCACGGGGTCAAAGCTCGAGAGGGTAATCGCCTCCGGCGTATCGTCGATTATGAGATCGACGCCAGTTAAGTTTTCGATGGCGCGGATGTTGCGCCCCTCGCGGCCTATAATGCGCCCCTTCATCTCGTCCGTGGGCAGTGGCACAACGGAAACCGTCACCTCCGAGGCGTGGTCGGCGGCACAACGCTGAATCGCGAGAGTGATGTATTCCCGCGCCTTAGTGTCGGCCTCGTCCTTGAATTTGGCCTCGATTTCCTTGATTTTAACGGCTTTTTCGTGGGTTACATCCGACTCGACATTGCGGATTATGAGAGCCTTCGCCTCTTCAACCGTGAGAGACGAAATCTTCTCGAGCATACTCAGCTGGGAGGCCTTGAGCTGTGCAACCTCCTCCTGCTGCGCCTCAATCTCCGCGAGGCGGCGGCTCAGATTCTCTGTTTTCTTCTCGAGAGAATCGGTTTTTCTGTCCAGATTTTCTTCTTTTTGCTGAAGACGGCGCTCCTGCTTTTGCAGCTCTGTGCGACGCTCCTTGACCTCGCGCTCATATTCGGCGCGATTCTTGTGTATTTCTTCCTTTGCCTCTAAAAGAGCTTCCCGCTGTTTGTTTTCAGCGGACTTTATAGACTCATTTATTATTCTCTTTGCTTCTTCCTCGGCGCTTTGAATCTCTCTTTCCGAAACGCGTTTTCGATAGGCAATGCCGAGTGCGAAGAAAAGTATAGCGGCCAAGACGAGCAAAATCGTCCATACATACCAAGGCATAGTAAGCAACACACCTCCATTCCTTAAAATTTTCGGTGGTTTGCCATTTTAATTCTTCTCTTGCAATATTATGTTGTTATATTAAACCGTCGAAGTGATAAAAACAGCGAGGCCGCCGCGCGGCCAAATTAGCCTGACAAACGGGTTTTTTCCGAAAAGCCGAATTTTCTTTCCGGAACCCATAAAATTCATCACTTGATTTTATACCTTAAACTTAATTATGTCAAGCAAAATTATAAATTCGGGCAATTGTTCGCCCGAAAATCACCGAACATCGCAAAGACCAAGGGAGTTTCTGCCGAACAAAGAATGTACTATGCTAAAGGATTAATAGACATTACTGTTGACACAAATAAACAATTACTATATAATTTTAGCGAGGCTAAAAATAGAAAGGGAGGGTGTACGATGGTTTTATCTAACGCACAAACGAAGAAGTTCTTAGAATACAAGGGAACGCCGCAGATTAAACAGCTCGCGTTAAATATGGCTTTCGCCAGGCTTCAGCGGCTTTATCGCGCTAACCCCGGCGACGTTTCTAAGTATACGCAGGAGCTCAACGATATTCTGGGCAAATACGCCGTTATTATGGAGGCGGACTATCGTTGGATTACGAGTCTTTAAACATTTTTTAAGGAGGGATATCAGTTAATGCTTACAACATTTGAAAACGCCGTCGCCGCAATAGAAAAGGGAACGCTGCTCCATATTTCGGGCACAGAGGCGCTCCTTCGCGATTTGCCGCGCGGAAACTGGATTGGCGGCTCTACGGAATATTTTCTGGACGAGAGCGGCGGAAAAACAACGGGCGAGCTGCTTGACGTGAGAGAGCTTCCGTTTTCCGATTACAAGTTCGCGGCCTATGACGTGGACGCGCTGCCCGGTATCACGAAGGACGCTTATGCAAACGGCTTTTCGATAATCATCCTGCCGTTCGACAGCGCCGTGCACAAGGCATACGCTCAGGATGCGACCGGCTATGAGGACATTTTCCTCACCCCCGTCGTCGGATGGATCTCCGGACTTAACCTTGATAAAAGCGGTCAAACCCCCGTCGCCGTTAACGGACAAAGCGGCGAGATTACGGCGGACAAGGCGATAGTTTTACATATCGGCGTACCCGAAGACAAAACCGTTCTTCTCAACATCATCAACATCTTTTCCGTGGACGAGTCCTCTCCTGAAATCACCTTCTCGACGGACGGGTTTTCGGTTGATACCTGTTTCGTAGACGGGAAGGAAACCGTCCTTGCCGACTATATCGCGCAGCACAGCATTGATACGAAGCTGCCCCTCGTAGGCAGCTATGGCGGCGCGGGCGTAAACGTGTCTATAAAAGCTATAGCCGACGGCACGGTTTCGCTGTACGCTCCTGTTTTCAGCGGAATAACTTATAAATTCGCCGAGCCGATTGAAGACTATGAAGCCGCTTTCAACAGCTCAATCGCACAAATCGACAATAAATCCTCCGCTTTCGCGTGCAACTGCATCCTCAACTATCTCTACGGCGCTCTCGAGGGGAAGGACGCCGGCGGCTTCTACGGACCGATTACCTTCGGCGAAATCGCATGGCAGCTTCTCAATCAAACACTCGTGTATCTGCAGATAATATAAGCTCTGAACATGAAGCGCAGCCCCGCCCGTACCCGGGCGGGGCGTTATTATGGCCGCGCGATGCGCGGCGCCAGATTTCCGCACCCGTAGGGGCGCGCATTGCGCGTCTCCGCGACGCTTCCTCAGAAGCGGCAACTAACGTCCCGCGCCCGTGGCGCGAAATATATAATACTATAGCTAGCTATAATACCTTCGCCAAAAACCCTTTAAGTCTCTCGCTCTTCGGATGCTCAAAAATCTCGTCTGGGGTGTTTTCCTCGACTATCTTCCCCTCGTCCATGAAAATCACGCGGTCGCCCACCTCGTGGGCAAAGCCCATCTCGTGGGTGACAACGACCATCGTCATGCCGTCGCGCGCTAACTGCTTCATGACGTCGAGCACCTCGCCCACCATCTCGGGGTCGAGCGCGCTCGTCGGCTCGTCGAAGAGCATCACGTCCGGATTCATGCACAGCGCGCGCACTATAGCAATGCGCTGCTTCTGACCGCCGGAGAGCTGGCTCGGATAGGCGTCCGCCCGCTCGAGAAGTCCGACGCGCTCGAGAAGCTCCCGCGCCTGCTTTTCCGCCTCTTCCTTCGGGCGTTTGAGAACCTTAATGGGCGCTATTGTCATGTTGCCCAAAATCGTCATGTGCGGAAAGAGATTGAAGTGCTGGAACACCATGCCCATCTTCTGCCGGTGGACATTTATGTCCGTCTGCGGGTCTGTTATGTCCGTGCCCTCGAAGAAAATGTGTCCGCCAGTCGGCACCTCGAGCAGGTTCAGACAGCGCAGAAAAGTCGATTTTCCGCTGCCGGAGGGGCCCACCACGACTACGACCTCGCCGGAGCAAATCTTGGTGTCAATGCCGTCCAGCGCGCGGATCTCGCCGCCGTTAAAATGCTTTTCCAGTCCCTCGGTGCGGATTAGAACTTCACCTGTTCTCATCGTCCACCTCCACAATTACAGCCGTCGGCCCTCTCATCGGCTCCGCCGTCAAGCGAAGGCCGATTTTCTTTTCCCCGCCTTGTGCGTGGGCGTCGCTGACACGCAGGCGTTTTTCAAGCTTTCCGACGAGATAGGTGAAGAAAATCACCATCAAGAGATAGATAATCGCTATCGCAAAATATGGAATCAGCGCGTAATATGTACGGCTCACGATTATCTGAGAGGCGCGGTTGAGGTCGGTATAGCCCACAAAGCCCAAAACAGAGGTCTCCTTGAGCAGAACGATAAACTCGTTCGCCAGTGCCGGAAGGACGTTTTTAAAGGCCTGCGGGAGAATTATAAAGCGCATGGTGGATACGTAGCCGAAGCCTAGGCTTCGCCCGGCCTCGTTCTGACCGGGGTCTATGGACATTATGCCCGCTCTTATAATCTCGGCCACATAGGCGCCCGAGTTTATGCCGAAGGTAAGAACCCCGGCGGTCAATTTACTCTGATTTACAAAGATGACGAAGAACACGATTATGAGCTGAACCACCACGGGCGTTCCGCGAATAACAGTCAGATAAACCTTGCAGATTCCGTTTGCCAGACGCAGAAAAAACCTGCCCGGTCCGGGGCGCATCTGCTCGCCGTTTTTGTCCCAGCTCGCGCGAATTAGCGCCACGACAATACCCAGCGCGACGCCTATAAGCAGCGACAAAAAAGTCACCAGAAGCGTGTTGCCCAGACCCTCGACCATATACCGCCATCTGTCGTCTTGTATAAAAGCGGTATAGAATCTCTCCGGAAATCTTCTGAAAAATTCTATCAATTATTTCACCTGCGCTTTATCGCTATTTCTCTTATCTAAGGAGGCTCTGCTTTAAATCAGAGCCTCCCTATTAATTACTCAGCCTTTATGTACTTGTCAATTATCGCCTGAACGCTGCCGTCGGCAATCAGCTCGTTAAGCGCGGTGTTTATCGCCTCCAGCAGAGGCTCGTTGGTTTTAGAAATCGCAATCGCATAGTCCTCTGCGAGATACTCTGTGTCGAGAATCTTGAGGCCGTCGTTGGCCGCCACGAAGGACTTGGCAGGCTCGTTGTCGATAACGACGCAGTCCACCGAGCCATTGAGCAGAGCCATAACAGCCTCGCTGCCCTTGGGATAACGCTCGACGTTCTCGTCGCCATAGTCGCCCGAGGTATAGATGTCGCCGGTGGTACCCAGCTGAACGCCGATCTTCTTTCCGGTCAGATCGTCAGGACCCGTTATTGCGGAGTCCTCCGGCACTATAATTACCTGAACTCCTGTGGCATAGGTGGACGAGAAGTTGACCTCCAAAAGACGCTCCGGCGTAACCGTCATACCGGCCATGCCCATGTCCACAGAGCCGTTGTTAATCGCGACGATTATGGAGTCAAACTCCATATCCTCAATTACCAGCTCCAGCCCCAGCTTATCGGCTATCGCGGCTGCAATCTCGGCGTCTATGCCGACAATCTTGTCCCCGTCATAGAACTCATAGGGCTCGAAGAAGGCGTTGGTCGCCATTGTGAGCTTTCCCGCGGTGGTGGTTGAAAGATCCCCGCCGCTCTTTTTTGCCCCGCAGGCGGAAAGTGCCAGCAGCAAACAAATCGCCAGCACCAGTGCAAGAATTTTAGAATACTTTTTCATTTTTTACTCCCCATATTACATTATGTATTGGATTTAACCCCAAAAAGTATAATACACACCAAGTAATTATTCAAGAACAAAATGAAAAATTGATAAAAATATTTGTGGGGCTGCTCTTTCGCACAGCCCCAATATCTATTATCTATTATTTATTATCTGCCCTTACTAACTCCGCCGAAGCTCTCGGCAAGGTTGCTATACTTCTGACAGGCGGCAAGTCTGTCCTTCTGGGAGCCGCCGGTGGCCTCCACGGAGATCGCGACCTCCTCCTCCAGCGGATAAATCCGCACGCGGCACTTGCCGTCCTTTAGCGAAATGCCGTCGGAAAAGTCCGCCCCGGCCTCCCATAGCGCCCCCGACATCGCGCGCATAAGCTCCGCGCGCCCGGAGCAGGAAAGCTCCCTGCAAAGCCCCTTCTCCCGCCGATTCTCGGAAACCGGCTCCTTCTCGGGCGGCGGCGCAGCGGCGCCTCCGCGCGCTATAACGTCGCCCTCCTGCGTCACCGCGTTTGGCGCGACCTGCGCCTCGCGGCAGACAACGCTGCCCTCGATTAAGGCCTTCTCGCCGATTTTCCCGCCGTCAATGACGGACTCTCTTATATTAGAATAGGCGCCGATAACGCTGCCCGCGTGCACAATGCTGCGCTCGATAACGGCGCTCGCCCCCAGCTCCGCGTCGCGGCTTATAACGGCCGGCGCAATCACAATAACATCGTTATCCATGCGGAACACGCCGCGCCCGACAAACACATAGTCTGTGGGATTGGGGTCGGCCTTGAGCTTTCCTGTAAGCGCGTCCATGCAGCTCTGACGATAGCTTGCGCTGTCGCCTATGTCGCACCAATAGCCCTCCATAGTAAGCCCCGTCAGCTTTGCCCCGCGCTGCTCGAGAATCGGAAAAAGATCCCGCGCAAAGTCAAAGGGTCTGTCCGTCGGCACCGGGTCCATGACCTGCGGCGAGATTACATATATACCCGTGTTCACGAGATTCGTAACGACGCGGCTCCAGGAGGGCTTCTCGATAAAGCTGATAATCCGCTCGTCGCTATCCAAAACAACGGTGCCATAGCGCAGCGGCGCCGGATGCGGATACAGTGCCATTGTAACGTCGCTTCGGCTCTCTACGTGTCGCTCAAAAAGCTTCCTGAGCGGGAAATCACAAGCGGCGTCTCCGCTGATAACCAAAAAATCCTCGCCGTCTATAAAATCCTCACAGGCGCGCACGCTTCCGGCGGTGCCGAGAGGCGTGTCCTCTGTCATATAACTAATGGAGACGCCAAAGCGCTCTCCATCTCCGAAATAGTCTTTTATAATCTCGCTTTTGTGACCGAGCGTCAGGCGCAGCTCATTGAATCCATTCTCGCGCAGAAGCTTCACCAAATGCTCCAGCAGCGGAACTCCAAGCAGTCTTGTCATGGGCTTCGGCTCCAGCTCGCTTATCGGAAGAAGCCGCGTGCCCTTTCCCCCGGCCATAATTATAGCTTTCAAATTGTCACCTTCTATCATCTTTCGGCGGTTTTTTTGTCGCATAAGGAAGTTCTGATTAAGTCACGTGGATGCGGCAGCGAGAGATTTTTTCGTCAGACGAGAAAAAAAACGCAGTGAATACTGGATGTATTCACGAGGCTTTTTGTGAAGTATGGCGGAAAAAGATCCGCTGACGCGCCACAGTTGATTTAATCAGAGGTTCCTTTTATATTGTTACCGCAAGAAGATGAATTATTGCCAAGTCATGAGTATCACGACTTAGCAATATTTGTTCATTGTAAACTTATTTTAATATGGTATACTCGCAAAAATGAATGAAACGCCGGAGCAACGAATAATCGTCACCCCGGCGTTTTGATATGAAAGCTATTGCTCAGTCCCCTCGCGCAAAAGGTCTAGATACGCTTTGTAAGAGAAGGTTCGCCTACGGATTTTGCCGCCCGTCTGCTCAAGAATTCCGGCGTCACACAGGCGAGCGACCGCGTCGGAAACCGTGTTAAAGGCCATACCGAGAGCCGTCGCCGTCTTTCGAATTTCAATAATCGGGTTCTCCTCAAGATAGCTAAACAGCTTCAAGGTCGAGGCCGCGCCCTGCTTAAAGCCGGAAATAAGCTCGGCATTTGCGTTGTGCAGAGCGGTCAACTTGTCGATGGTAGCGGTCGCGTCCTCAGCGGACTCATAAACCGCCTCGAGGAAAAACTTCACCCATTGTTCAAAGTTCCCCGTGCGGCGCACCTCAGTCATGCGGTCGTAATACTCCACGCGGTTCTTTTTGAGGAAATATGAAATGTAAAGGGCGGGTGTTTTAAGCGCACCCTTTTGCATAAGAAACAGCGTTATGAGAAGCCGCCCTATGCGTCCGTTACCGTCTAGGAAGGGGTGAATGCTCTCGAACTGATAGTGGATGAGCGCGGCTCGGATGAGCACGTCCAAATTGTCGTCGGTGTTCATGTATATCTCAAGGTCGGACATGGCCAAGCTCATATCCTCCGGCGTCGGCGGGATAAAGCGGGCGTTTTTGAGCGTGCTGCCCCCGCCGCCTATCCAGTTTTGCGAATAGCGAAACTCTCCTGGGCTCTTCTCTTGACCTCGTGTTCCCTCCATCAATACGGCGTGGGTCTCCTTGATGAGCCTGTTGCAGAGCGGAAGCTCATTCAATCTCTTGATGGCGAATTCCGTGGCCTTTATATAATTGATAACGTCGGCGACGCTGCGGTTGGCGTTCTCGTCAATCAGCGGGTCAAGCACGTCCTCAAGCGTCGCCTGTGTACCCTCGATCTGAGAGGACATGAGAGCCTCCTTGCGGACGTACATGGAGATGAAGAGGTTTACGTTCGGTATGCGGGAGGCGATGCCGTCAAGGCGCGTCAACTCCTTGTTCGCCTTGACGAGAGCCTCGACGAGAGCCTTATCTGCTTCAATCGGCGGTTTCGGCGGCAGCGGCGCCGGGGCGAACGACTGGTACGCCGCCTCGCCTGATAAATTGTTCTTGTATGTGCCCGCTCTGTTGCTCACGGTCTTTCGCCTCCTTTCACACTTGAAATTACTAATCGTATTATACCACGCTTATTTCAATTTATACAACATTTTTGAAATTAAATTTTTCTTACCCACACCCTAATTTCATTTTACACCCATTTTCTGAAATTAGCAACCCCATTTTTTCAATTTAATATCAAAAACAAACTGCGGCAGAGCCTTACTCTGCCGCAGTATTTTTTACATTATTCCTCTTAATCCTGCCGGAAATCCTTCAAGAAATAGTTGTGCCGCCGCTCCCGCTCGAGGGTGGTGGACTCCATGTGCCCGGGATAGACCTCATAGTCGCCTTCCAAATCGTAGAGCCGCTTCAGAGAGCGCATCATATCCGGCGCGCTGCAGCCGGGAAAATCCGTCCGGCCTATGTCGTCGCGAAAGAGCGTGTCACCGGTAAAGAGCGCCCTCTCGCAGATAAAGCAAAGTCCCCCCGGCGAGTGCCCCGGCGTCTCGAGCACCTTAAAGCGCAGCGCGCCGACAGAAAATTCGTCCCCATCGTGACAGAAAATCGTGTCTCGGGGCGCGTTGAACCACAGCCCCCTCCGGAGAAGCTTATCATCCGTGTCCTTCTCGCCCATACAAAACTTCGCGCCGGTTTCTTCCTTAAGCTCGTTTATCGCGCCCGTGTGGTCGAAGTGTCCGTGAGTCAGAAAGATATAGCGGCATTGCAGCCGGTTGCTCTCCAGATAGTCGAGAATCGTGTTTGCGTCGCCGCCCGGATCAATGACGGCGCACTCGAGCGAGCTTTCGTCCGTCACAATGTAGCAGTTCGCCGAGCCGACCCCGACCTCAAAAGATTTTATCAGCATAGTACAACCTCCATATGTCGCGCGAAGCGCGACAATTTAATTCGCCGCAAAGCGGCTCATTAATTGTCAATTCTCAATTGTCAATTGTCAATTAATTTCCCGCACGGGAAATTTCAATCACGTCTCTTATCGTCGCGAGCCTCGCGATAATCGCCTCGAGATCCGACAGCGCCTTTACCTCCAGCGTTACGACCGCCGAGGTCTTTCCGCCCTCTATGTCCTTGGCGGTTAGGTAGAGCACCCTCGCGTTCATGGCGTTCAAAATCGTGGCTATGTCCATAACAACTCCGCTGCGCTCTTTTGTAAGCAGCCTTATGGTGGTGGAATAGTTCTCGTGCGTCGACTCGACCCAGCTGACTTTTATCCAGCGGCCGCTATCGTCTGCCTTGTTGCGGCTGGAAATATAGTTCTTGCAGTCCCGCCGATGCACGGAGACCCCAAAGCCGCGCGTGATAAAGCCGACAATGTCATCCCCCGGAACCGGCGTGCAGCACTTAGCGAACTTCACCAGACAACCGTCCACCCCTTCGACCAGAACGCCGTGCACCGCATTCTTGGACTGCGGAGCGTTTTTACGCCGCTCGGCCTGCTCGTTAATCCTGTCGAGCGAGGTCTTCTGCGCCGGCTTCTGACTCTTCACCAGCTCATCTTTGACGCGGTTTACAACGCGCGTCGCCGTCACGCCGCCGTAACCGATCGCGGCATAAATATCGTCCATACTCGTGACGGAAAGCCGTTTCAGGATATTCGCCAGCAGCTCCTCATCCGTCAGCACGGTAGCGGAGACGCCCGAGTGCTTCAGCTCATTCTCAAAGGCGGCCTTGCCGTGAATAATGTTCTCCTCGCGCCGCTCCCTTTTAAACCACTGCTTAATTTTAGCTCGCGCCGCGCCGCTGCGGGCGATATTAAGCCAGTCGCGGTTAGGTCCGGGAGCCGACTTGCTGGTGATAACCTCAACAATGTCGCCGTTTTGAAGCTGCGTGCTGAAGGACACCATGCGTCCGTTGACCTTCGCGCCCACCATGCTGTTGCCGACGGCAGAGTGAATTCCATACGCAAAGTCTATGGGCGAAGCCCCGGCGGGCAGGTTAATAACATCCCCCTGCGGAGTAAAGACAAAGACCTCGTCGGAGAACATATCTACCTTGAGATCGCGGATAAAGTCCTGCGCGTCGCTGTCCTGCTGGCTCTCTAGCAGCACGCGCACCCAGGCGAATTTCTCCTCGTCTCCGGTTTTTACGCCGCCGGTTCCGTTCTTATATTTCCAGTGTGCCGCAACGCCATATTCCGCCGTCCGGTGCATATCCCAGGTGCGGATTTGCACCTCAAAGGGAATGCCCGCTTCGCCGATAACGGTGGTGTGAATGCTCTGATACATATTCGGCTTTGGCGTTGAGATATAGTCCTTAAATCTGTTGGGAATGGGCTTGAACATATCGTGTATGTGCCCTAAAACGTTATAACACTCCGACAAATCGTCAACAATTACCCGAAAAGCGCAGAGGTCAAAAATCTCGTCAATCTCCTTGCTCTGGGAATACATCTTCCGATAAATGCTGTAAATATGCTTTATGCGCCCCTCAATCTGGCAGTGGATTTTCGCCTCGGAAAGCCTGTCAACAACGGCGTCTTTAACCTTCGCCATGAAGGTCTCCAGCGTTCCCATGCGGCTTTCCAGCGTGTCTGTTATCTCCTTGTAGCCGATAGGATCAAGATAGTAAAGCGACAGATCTTCCAGCTCCCATTTAATTTTCTGCATTCCAAGTCTATGAGCGATTGGAGCATAAATTTCCATGGTCTCGAGAGATTTCATGCGCTGCTTTATCGGCGTCTGATATTCCATGGTGCGCATATTGTGAAGGCGGTCGGCTATTTTGATGAGAATAACTCTAATGTCCCGGCTCATCGCCAGAAGCATCTTGCGCATATTCTCCATCTGTTCGTCTTCTTTGCTGGCATACTGCACGCGAGAGAGCTTCGTTACGCCCTCTACCATCTCCGCGACGGAGGCGCCGAAGCGCTTTGAAATCTCCTCAAAGGAGGCGGAGGTGTCCTCGAGACAGTCATGCAGGAGCGCGGCGATAATGGCTTCCTCATCCAGACCAAGCTCGACGCAAATCTGCGCCGCCGCAACCGTATGCGAAACATATTCCGAGCCGTCGCGCCGCCGCTGGTCGCCGTGCGAGAGTTTTGCAAACTCATAGGCAGTACGAATTCTCCCCGCGTCCGCCGAGGGGTTTGCCTCCAAAATCTCGCTCTCGAGCTTTTCATACAGCTCGTCGGCGGAAATCGGCTTTATGCTTATCTGCTTTTCCACTATCGTCACCTCCTTTTCAATGGTTTCCCTATACTATTCCTGTGCGTGCGTTTCTGACAATATCCGAAACAAAGGCGAGCTTTCCAGCTGCGTTTTTAGTCTGCCGGGGGCAATTTTAAAGTCCACTACTCCCTCCGACCGGTCAAGGCTATAGCTGAGCAGTCCAAGCTCTTCAAAAACCCGAATCCCCAGACAAGCTTCAATCGGAGCCGCGCTCAGGCCGCCGTCTCTGAACAGCGCCGGAAGGCTCATGTAGCCCTTTGAGTGCTTAAGCCCCCGCCAGAGACGACCAAGGCCCTCCCGAGTGAGAGTGCGTCCGCTTATCTCGGCAAGCTGCTCCCCGGTTTCTGACAGAAGCTCCCAACAGAGCCGCTCCTCCTCCGAGGCTCGCACCCCCGCAACAAGCAGCTGAACAGACCTTTTTCCTCGAAACTCATTGACCTGCGGCGTAAAGCAAATATCCGCAATGTCTCCCGTGCGAATCGGCAGCGCCTCCAGCGTCTGCCCGAAAAACACGCCCTCAATGCTCTGAGCGTCCTTGGTAAAGCTCAGCCTAAGGTGTTTTCCTCCGGCAAGCTCCGTAATGGAGTCGAGCACAGCCCCGCAGACGCACAGCAGCGGTCGGGGATTGCCCGCGCCGCAGGGCTCCAGAGTCTCCAGCGACTGCACCCCGCGCATCGTGAGCGGAAAAAATCCCGGCAGATTTACTTCCGGCGAAAGACCGCCGCCCTCCTCCGGCTCCCGCCCGTTGTAATAACTCGCCAGAGCCTGCCGAAAACCGTCAATCTGTTCTCTTTTAATATTCAGCCCCGCGGCGAAGGCGTGTCCGCCGAAGCTCTCCAAATACTCCCCGCAGGCGGCAAGCGCGTCGAAGATATTAAAGCTGCCAAAGCTCCGACAGGAGCCTTTGCCGCGCTCCCCGTCAAGACAAATGATAATCGCCGGAACGTGATAGGACTCCGAAATCCGCGAGGCGGCAATTCCTACAACGCCGGGGTGCCAATCCTCCCCCGCAAGCACAACAGGACTGTTTCGCTTCCCGCTCCCGAGCTTTGCCGCGGCGTCCGCGACGACGTGCGCCTCTAGAGCCTGACGGCGGCGATTTAAGTCGCAGAGGCTCTTCGCCAAGCATTCAGCCCGCGCTGAGTCCTTACATAACAGCAGCTCAAGTGCTGTCGGCGTCTCGCCTAGTCTGCCCGCCGCGTTAATTCGCGGAGCAAGACTATAGCTCACGAGCGTCGCCGTCATCGGCTTTTCCGCCGCGCCGCACTCCGCCAGCAGCGCCGAAATTCCCGGCCTCGGCTCGCTTTGCAGCTTCTCCAGCCCCCGCCGCACTAAAATTCTGTTTTCCCCCGTAAGCGGCATCACATCCGCAATAGTCCCCAGCGCCGCTAAGTCGCAGTATTCCTCAAAGGTGCGCTCAGAGTCCCCGTCCAGCGCGCAGACCAATTTTAAAGCTACCCCCACCCCCGCCAGCTCATATGCGGGATAGCCTGCCCCCTGCCTCTTCGGGTTTACAACCGCACTGCAAACCGGCAGTTGCGCGGGGCATTCGTGGTGATCTGTTATAATTATATCCAAATTAATGCTCTTTGCAAACTCTGCGTCCGCAAAAGCCGTAATTCCGCAGTCAACAGTCACAACCAGCGACACCCCCCGCTCCCTCAGCGCCTCCAGCGCCTGACGGTTGAGACCGTAGCCCTCGTCTATCCTGTCCGGAATATAAATTAGGCAGTTAAGCCCACGGGAGCGCAGATAATCCGCCAGCAGACAGGAGGCCGTGATACCGTCCACATCATAGTCGCCGTAAACCGCAACACTCTCTTGCGCGGCTATGGCCTCTTCGAGGCGCGTGACGGCCTTATCCATATCCTTGAGCGTCAGGGGACTGCTCAACTCCGAGCGGTCTTGGAGCAGATAAAGCGCGGCTTTTTCCGGCGTGTCAAGGCCCCGAGAAAAGAGGACCGCAGACAGCAGCTTCGTATATCCTGCCGCCTCCAGCGCCGTTGTATCCCCTGCAAAAAGCTCGGGTGTTTTCCAGTTTAGCCTGTCCATTTAAAGCCCCCTTTGCGGGCAGATTGCCAATTGAAAAATAATTGTAACACATTATTTAAGAAAGGGCAATATCTTATCCGCGCCGAACGATAAAATTCGACAGCTGCAACGCAGCTTCCTTTTGCCGCGGACACTTGACAGGGTAAAACCGGCGTGATAACATATGAATACGTTAAAAAACCACGCCGCTGTGGTGGAATAGGCAGACACAAGGGATTTAAAATCCCTCGGGGGAAACTCCGTACCGGTTCGACCCCGGTCAGCGGCACCATGCGGACGGCGAAAGCCGTCCGCAACTAAGTTTGCCCTGTCGGGCAAGCGAGGTAGCTACGCAGTGAAGTTCGCCTGCGGCGAGTGAAGTGTGCTTCGCACGACCTACTTAAACTTTTTATAGCGATGGGGTGTTTCAATTTGAAGGTCAGATTTATCGAACCTGGTGCTCCTCCTTACCGAAGGAGTTTAGGAAACTATTTCACATACGAAAAGTATATCAGGACTCCTTCGCATGGTCTTTTAACGCTTGCCACGATTGCTAAAGTCGCGGTTATGGACACTCTGATGTACAGTGAATCTATCTCAAAGGTCATCTGGGAAGACGTTTTGGATGCCGATATTGTGTTTATCAGCTTTTTTACATTTGCCGCGCCACGCGGATATGAATTGGCGCAGTACATAAAAAAGAACTCCAAAGCGATAGTCGTTATCGGCGGTCTACACGCCTCCATGAACTACACTGAGGCTGTTTTATATTGTGATTACGTGCTCTTGGGTGAAGGCGACGAGTCCGTTTTGGAATTTATAAACGCCATAAAAACCGGATCCCCCTTGGATTTTCCTGGGATAGCTTATAAAAAGGGCGATAGGATTATATCTACTGGCGAACGAAAGCCTCCTGAAAATATTAATACGATTCCAGATCGAAATCTTCTCTATAATTTTAAAAAAATGGCGGGACACAATACAATCTGGGCACAGGTACACGCTTCGCGCGGTTGCCCTCACAGCTGCGATTATTGCGCCGTAGTTCGCCACTTTGGCAGGAGGGTTCGTACCCGAACGCCTGATAATATTGTAGAAGATATCCGTCAAGCCATTGAATTTCATGATAGACGCAGGTTTCCGCGTATATTGAAAATTCTTTGGATCACCGATGATAATTTTTTTGCTGAAAGAGACTGGGCTATATCCGTCTTAAAGGCTATAATTGCCAGTGGCATTAAATATACCTTTACGATACAAGCGCGGTACGAAGTAGGATTTGACGACGAGATGCTTTCTTTATTGAAACAGGCTGGCTTTTCTCAACTTGCGATGGGAATAGAATTCTTGGAAGACGATAGCTTTGCTCAGTTTCACAAAGCATCCAATTATGATGATATAGTCCGCTCTATCGCCAACATTCAAAAACATGGCATTAATGTTCGCGGCTTATTTATTATGGGAGCGGATAACCACACAAAGGGCGTCGGGTATAGGTTGGCTCACTTTGTAGAACAACATGATATCCGAGGCGTTTTGATTCAGTCTATGTATTTCATTCCGGGCACGCCGGCGTATGAGGCGAAAAATACCCAACTAATTCACAAAGACTGGTCGAAATACAGAGGACATGTCGTGCACCATCCGAAAAACATATCAGCTTACGATCTGCAAAAGGAGATTATAGGCGCAAGCAGAAGGATATACTCGGTGAAAAATACGATTAAAGCGTTACTTACAAGAACTTGGAATGAAAAACTTTTATATATCGGAGAGTGTTTCTGGCAAAGAAGCGTTAGAAGTGATTTGAAACGCGAGCTGCCCAATCTAAAATGAGCGGTTTATCCCGTGAACATTATATCTAAAATGAGCACCACCACAACTTCGGGGTTGCAAACCTAAAGCAATTCGGGTATAATATCTGTAGTGACAGTAGCAGATATTATACCCGAATTGCTTTATACCATTTAGGGAGGATTTTCAAATGCCGAATATCAGATCCAGCACTGACCTGCGTAACAGCTACAACGAAATCTCCGAGCTCTGCCACGAGCGTTGCGAGCCCATCTTCATTACGAGGAACGGGCGCGGCGACCTCGCGGTGATGAGCATTGAAGCGTATGACAAAATTACAGGCCGTGACGAGCTTTACCGCTTACTTGAAGAGGGAAGGCAAGACCGTCTTGCCGGTCGCACCATGCCGTTTGATGACGCCATGGCTGCGATATACAAAGAGATGGAGGGCTGGAATGTTCAAGCTGCATCTAACTGACAATGGCAAACGGGACATTCTTGAAATCGGTTGGTACATTTACGAACAGCTTGATAGTCCCGTTGCCGCAATTAACACCGTGGAAAAAATAGAAGTCGCAATCCGGAAGATTCCGGACAATCCGTATATCTACCCAAAGGTACGCGACGACCGACTGGCCGCTATGGGATATCGGTCAGTCGTTATAAATAACTACGTCGCATTTTTTGTGATTGACGAGGCTGCCAAGATTGTCAGCATTGACCGCGTTATATACGGCAGGCGCGACTGGGCGCATATCCTTTAAAACTATGACATAAAGCAGGTGCCGCTATGAAAAAACTACTCTCCGACCTAAGCCTAAAGAACATCGCCCTGCTCATCGCCGCCGGTGCTGTTAACGCCGTTGCCGTCACGATGTTTCTAGCTCCGGTGGGGCTTTATGACAGCGGCTTCTCCGGCACCGCGATTCTGCTCTGGAAGGTAACCCCGCCGCAGCTCACGCTCTCTATTTTTCTGGTGGTGCTCAACTTCCCCTTTTTCCTGTACGCCCACAGAAAGCTGGGCTTCTCCTTCACGGTCTATTCCCTCCTGACGATAGGTACATACTCGGCGGTCTCGTTCCTAATAACCAACGTGCTCCCTATAGACGTTGCGGCAAGCTCGCCCTTTGTCGGCACGGACCTGCTGCTCTGCGCCGTTTTCGGCGGGCTGCTATCCGGAATCGGCTCCGGTATGGCCGTGAGATATGGCGGCGCCATGGACGGCGTGGACGCGATGGCGAGCCTGTTTGCAAAATCGCTGGGCGTTTCGGTGGGAACCTTTGTGATGGCATACAACGTGGTTTTATATGTCATCGCAGCTATAGTAATGCGCAGCTGGTCTCTGCCGCTGTATTCCGTCCTCGCCTATATGATGGCAATAAAGACGGTAGACTTTATCACCGAGGGTTTCGACAAGGAAAAATACGCGATGATCATCTGCCGCGACCCCGACGCGGCGGCAGCCGCCCTGACGGAGGCCTTCGGCCACGGCGTCACCATGATAGACATTGTCGGCGGCTATTCCTCAAAAGAGGGCAAAATGCTATACTTCGTCGTGAACCGCTTCCAAATCACAAAAATGGTAGGCATAATCCGCGCCATAGACCCCAAGGCCTTCGTCACCATCTCCGAGGTCTCGGACGTCATGAACCGCTTTCCGGACTAAACTGAAAATTAAATTGCATTTACATACAAATATGATATACTTTCCTTAATAATTAATCGAGGTAGCTTTTCGAATGCTAGATATGCAGATCCCCGCTTCACTAAATTTCAAAAAACTCACGCCGGAGGACAAGCCTTGGGTGGACGAGCTGGTTTTGCCCTGCTCGTCGCGCAGCGCCGACTTCAATTTCGGCAGTCTCTTCCTCTGGGACAGCCTTTTTTCACCCACCGTGGCGGTCTTGGGCGGCCGCCTTATCGTCAAGGCTCAGCGGCGGGGTGAGATTTTTTTCTCCTTTCCGGTCGGCTGCGGGGAGCTTGCCCCGGCTGTGGATGCAATTTTGGCGTGCGCCCGCGCCGAGGGTCTTGCCTGCACAATTCGCGGCGTCGAGGAAAAGGGAATCGAGCAGCTCGAGTCCGCCTTCCCCGGCCGCTTTCGCTTTGAGGAGGACCGCGCCGCCGCCGACTATATCTATTCCGCCGAGGCTCTGGCGACGCTTTCGGGAAAGGCTCTCCACGCCAAGCGCAACCACATAAACACCCTCGAGCGCTCAATGATTTGGCGCTTCGAGACCCTCGAGCGCCGCCATTTTGACGCCTGCCGTGAGCTTCTGGAGACTTGGTACGACTCAAACGTTGTTGTAAACGACTTAGGGCTGCACGAAAACCGCGCGCTCAATCGCGCCTTTGAGTTCTATGAGCAGCTGGGACTGCTGGGCGGTGCGCTCTTTGTGGAGGACAGCCTCGTCGCCTTCACAATGGGCGAGCTTGTCGCCGCCGATGCGCTTGACGTCCACTTCGAAAAGGCGGACGCCTCCCTGCCCGGCGCCTATCCGCTCATAAACCGCGAGTTCGCGCGGCGGGCACTCTCAGTCTATCCCGAGCTAAAATACATAAACCGCGAGGAGGACATGGGTCTGGAAAACCTGCGCCGCGCGAAAATGAGCTACCGCCCCGCATACATCCTGCGCAAATTCGTCGCGAGGGAGATTGAAGCAAAATGACGGCTGAATCGGCGCGTCGAGCGGAGAATTTCGAATTAGAGGATATAATTCGTCTCTGGAGTATCTGCTTCGGCGATAGTCCGGAGCTTGTCCGGCAGCTTTACGCCGCTTGCAGTCTTCTCGAGACGACCTTCGTCGCGGGCAGTCCCCCCGACGCTATGATGACGGCCTTTGATGGGCTGAGCCTTTCCGGGCGGCGCGCGTCATATATTTACGCGCTGTGCACGAGGCCGGAAAAGCGCGGGCGGGGACTCGCCGGTGCCGTCCTGAGCCGCATAATTGACGAAAGCTTCGCGCGCGGCACGCAGCTTGTCTGCCTGCATCCGGCGAGCCTCTCTCTCTGGCGTTGGTACCGCGACGCCAAGGGCTTTAAGCCGCTCATTCTGGCGCAGCCTCGCGAAATTGAGCCGCTCCCCGCTGCGGACGGAACTGTCCGGGAAATATCCGCCGAGGAGTTTATTATCCTTTCCGGAGAATTTCCCGATTTAAACTATCCGCTCCCACTGCTCCGTGCGCAAGACTTGTTTTGGCGCGACGGCTCGGGCGCGTTTCTCGCGCTCGAGAGCGGGGGAGTCCGGGCACTGGCTCTCGCAAAAGCGCGCGGCGACGCGCTTTTGCTCAAGCAGCTCTGTGCGCCCCCGAACGCCGAGCGCGCTCTTGCCACCCTCGCCGCGCGTCACTTCGGCCTGCCCCGCGTAAGCCTCCTCGCGCCCGTCACCCCATCCCGCGACGCTTTACCGGATTTGTGCTATGTCACAAACGACCCTGATTTTATCCCCGACCACAATTTCGTGTTCCCATTTCTGCTGGATTAAAAATATTGTCGCCTCAAGGCGACTCCTTCTATCTATTATCTTTTATCTTCTATCTATTATCTGCAGCACCAGCAGCCATGCCCCTGCTGCGACCAGTGCCACGCCCATCCCGTCTCCAATCAACGCCACTCCCGCGCCGAGGAGCGCAAGTGCGCTCAGGACGCCGGTAGCTTTAACAATTCTTTTCGCTGTAGCCTCCGGCAGGGCGAAGCAGAGCGCCGCCAAAAGCGCCCTGCCTCCATCGAGAGGCAGCGCGGGCAGCAGATTAAACACATTGAGCACCAGCGACGAGCCGGCGACCATGAGCAGATAGTCGCTCTTGAGAGCCGCGCCGCAAACGGCGCAGAGCTTGGCAAAGCTAAGCCCCGCAACGGGACCCGCGAGCGCGCAGACGAGCTTAGATATCCCGACAAGCTCGCCGCTGTAATCCAGCCGAAAGCCCGTAATCGTAGCCTCGAGCGCGCGCGGGGGAGCATTCGCCGCGACGAGCGCCCCCATGTGCGCCAGCTCATGTATGGCGGCGGCGGGAAAAATCGCCCCGGCCATACCGGAGCCGTCGAAGTAACACACAAGCGCAAAGAGCGCCGCGAAGCCCGCTCCGAAGGAAATTCTAAACGGCGGCAGTGGTCTATGCCAAGCGGGTTTTATTGCGGATTTCACAGATAAAACTCCGGGTTCAGATTCTTGTCGTTATATTCCAGCTCAAAGTGCAGATGCGGCCCCGTCACGTCCCCGGTCGCCCCGACGAGCGCGACGATCTGACCCAGCTCCACCGTGTCGCCGTAGCCGACGTTCAGCTCGCTGCAATGCGCATAGAGGCTCGTGAAGCCGCCCCCGTGGTCGATTATGAGCGTCAGCCCGAAGCCGTCAAACTCCTGCGCCGCGATGACCGTCCCCGCCGCGAAAGCGGTGATATAGTCCCCCGTCCAGGCCTCAAAATCCGCCCCGTAGTGGAAGCGAACCTCGTTATGTATGGGGTGCAGCCGATAGCCGAAGGCGGAGGTGTAGCCGATGGCGACGGGCGAGGCATATTTAAAGGGCAGCACCACCGGCTCTAAACAGACCCTGTCCGGAATCTCAAGCTCGGTGAAGGCCGCTTGAGTCTCCACAAAGGCGCTTATCTTCTCGCTCAAAATCGCCATCAGATCCGGCGAGGGCTCAGGCCCCGGCTCGGGCGAGGGCTCAGGCTCCGGTTCCGGTTCAAGCGAGGGCTCCGGCGGCTCCTCCGGAATGGGCGATTCGGCCTCCGGCGGGAAGAAGCCCTCGAAGGAAATGTTCGACGTGCCGGAGAGATTTGCGTCAATCATCCGCTCGAGCTCAAAGCCCTCTGCCGTCAGCACCAACTCCGGCGAAGAGGCGGGCGCGGGCGGGTTTTTTTTCGCGCCGCCCTTTTCCCAGGCATAGACAAGCTCATCGCCTCCGGCGAGAGTTTTTCCCAGCGCGAGTATGTCCTGAGCAAGCGCTTCACCCTGCTCGAGCGCGGGACTTATAAAATCCTTTGCCGCATCTGCTGCCTCGGGAAAAGCCGTAAGCGTTGCTCCCGCCAAAAGAAATATCAGCAGAACGGATAAAATCTTAATTCTCATTTATTTCCCTCTTTAATTCTCAGCGAAAAAGTGATATACTGTTTTTTGAACGGTTTGCGCAACCGACAGTTGATTTAAAAAATTGCTTCGCAATTTTGATAAGTCGCTCGTTCCTCTCGCTTTGTTATCGCAGACCGCTGCGGCGGCTAAGCACTAACTGACATTAGTGCTCAAGCAAACATAATACTCCCACTTAACTGCGCAATCCCGCGAAATGCCACGAACACATCGGAGGTACATACAGTGAAGCTTTGGTCGTCACGCTTTGAAAAAAACACCGCCGCGCTCACGGACGAGCTTAACGCCAGCATCGGCTTTGACTGCCGCCTGTATCGTCAGGACATTTTGGGAAGCCTCGCCCACTGTGCGATGCTGCGCAAAACCGGCATAATCACTGGCGAGGACGCCGAAAAAATCATCCGCGGTCTTAACGAAATTCTCGCGGATATGGTTTCCGGCGCTCTTACCTTCGGACAGGACGCCGAGGACGTCCACATGGCGATCGAGGGCGAGCTTACGCGCCGTATCGGTAAGGCGGGGGGCAGACTTCACACCGCCCGCAGCCGTAACGATCAGGTCGCGCTGGACCTTCGCCTCTATTTAAAAGAAGAGATAACCACCATCCGCACTATGGCTCTCGCGCTGCTGGAGGCTCTCGCGGATATCGCCGCGCAAAACCTTGATACCGTAATGCCCGCCTACACTCATCTCCAGCGCGCCCAGCCGACTACCTTTGCCCATGTCGCGATGGCCTATGCCAATATGCTCCGGCGGGACATCCTCCGGCTGGAGGATTGCCTCGAGAGAATGGACGAGTGCCCCTTGGGCAGCGGCGCTGCGACCTCGACGACTTATCCCATTGACCGCGCTTTCGTCGCCGAAGCGCTCGGCTTTGCCCGTGTGACTCAAAACAGCATGGACGCCGTCTCTGACCGCGACTTCTCTATAGAGCTTATGAGCGACCTGTCTATACTTATGATGCACTTGTCCCGCTTTTCTGAGGAAATCATCCTCTGGTGCAGCTGGGAATTTCGCTTCGCGGAGCTGGACGACGCCTATTCCACGGGCTCCTCTATCATGCCGCAGAAGAAAAACCCCGACATAGCGGAACTTGTCAGGGGAAAAACGGGTCGAATCTATGGCGACCTCATAACGCTGCTCACGGTTATGAAGGGTCTGCCGCTGGCTTATAACAAGGATATGCAGGAGGATAAGGAGCCGGTTTTCGACGCCTGCGACACGGTCAAAAAGTGCCTGCCCGTTTTCACCGATATGCTCCTCACTATGAAACTCTTGCCGGAGAATATGCGCCGCGCCGCAGCGGGCGGCTTCATAAACGCGACGGACTGTGCGGACTATCTGACGAAAAGGGGGCTACCCTTCCGCGAGGCTTACGGCGTCGTCGGCGCACTCGTAAAAGCCTGCTCCCGAGAGGGAAAAACGCTCGAAACCCTCACGCTCGAGGAATATCGGCAGGTTAGCCCCCTCTTCGAGTCCGACATTTTTGACGCCATCAGCCTCGAGCGCTGCGTAGGGGCTAGGCGTGTCCCCGGCGGCCCCGCCCCCGAGAGCGTTTTAGAGCAGATCGCCTATATCCGCTCCTTTATCTCTGAGCGTACACAAGACTAATATATAGAACTGAGGAAATAATCATGAAGAAACTATCATTTGTCCTAGCCCTTGTCCTTATCTTCTCCCTGTTCACCCCCGCGATCGCCGAGAGCGCGCCGGACGGAGCCTACATAGTAAAGCTGAGCGGCAGCACCACCGGCGTTTCCCGCGCCGCCGCCTCCGTCGCGGCGGAAGAGATTTACTCAGACGCGGGGCTCTACCGCGTGGAAAGCTACGAGGACGTTAAAAAGCTCGGCGAGAGCGTCGAATATTATGAGCCGGACTCCGTCTCGACGCTTACCGGTGTGACGAACGACTATTTCTCCGATTATCAGTGGCAGCTGGAGTATATGGACGTGCCCGAGGTCTGGGCGGATGGCTATAACGGCTCCGGCGTGCGCGTCGGGATTATTGACAGCGGCCTGAACACCGGCCACGAGGACCTCAGGGGAATCTCGATAGCCCGGGGCTACAACACAATTTACAACAACTACGATGTAGTTGACCAGACAGGCCACGGCACCTTCATCTCCGGACTTCTCGGCGCCGCCGTGAATAACCGCTTGGGCATCGCCGGGCTTTGCAGCGGCATAACCCTTGTACCCATAAAGTGCTTTGAGGGCGATACAACCAGCACCTCTTACATAATCGAAGGCGTATATGAGGCAATTGACCGCTACGACTGCGACGTCATCAACCTCAGCAACGCCACTGACGATAATATCTGGTCCTTTCAAGAGGCCGTGCGCTACGCCGAGTCCAAGGGAGTTCTTGTCGTCGCCGCCGCCGGAAACGATGGTCAATACGACAACTCCTTGCAATATCCGGCGGCCTATGACGAGGTCATCGGCGTCGGCTCCGTAGATGAGTGGGGCTATGTCTCCGACTTCTCCCGCAGGAATAACTCCGTCTTTGTAACGGCTCCGGGCGAGGATATCACAAGCCTGTGGCACAACTATTCCGACGAATATTTCCTTCGGGGACAAGGCACCTCTTACGCCGCGCCGATGGTCGCCGCCGCCGGAGCCTATCTCAAGCAGAAAGACAGCTCCGCCGATACTGACCTCTTTAAGAGCCTGCTGCAAGACAGCGTAATCGACGCGGGCTCTCGCGGCTGGGACAAGAGCTATGGCTACGGTATCCTCAACATGAGCACCTTCATTGACGCCATGGATGAGTATTACACCAATGTCGGCACGATTTTCCAAGACGTAAAGAATCACTGGGCAAAGGACGCAATCGGCTTCTGCTATGACAACGGTTGGATGAACGGCGTCTCTTCAAATACCTTTGACCCCGACGGCGTCACGAACCGCGCCCAGTTCGTAACCATCCTCTCAAGAGTCTCGGGCGATAGAATCTCCGGCTACACTAACTACTTCACGGACGTTCCCGCCGGGAGCTATTACGAACAGCCCGCCGCTTGGGGAGCCGCGACTAAGCTCGTTAACGGTACCTCGTCCACGACCTTCGGCCCCATGAATATCGTAACGCGTGAGCAGATGGCAACCTTCCTTTACCGCTTCGCTCTGGCTTACGGTATCACCGACGAATACCATGATTACAGGTCTCTTCAGCCCTATAATGACTTCAACAAGATTTCTGATTACGCATATGAAGCCATGGCCTGGGCGGTAAATCTCGGACTCATAAACGGCGTAACCTCCACCACCCTCTCTCCGGGCGGCAACGCCACACGCGCCCAGGTCGCGACAATCATAACGCGTTTCGCCGAGCTGTACTAAAAACCTCGCAGAGTTTTGCAAACTGGCGGCAAATGCCTTTGGCATTTGCCGCCATATGTATTAGTCATATAGTCCCGCGCGGTCGTTGATGACCAGCAGCCGGAGCATAGTGTCATTGAGCGCTAAGCCTTCTCCGTTGCCCTCAAGATACTTTTTCTCAACGAGCTTAGCTATCGTCGCCTTGCCCCAGTCCGGGACATCCTCTGTCGTATTATAAATCTTTTCCATGTCTTCTTCACCTTTCACTTCGGTCTGACCATAGTCTATGTAGGGGCACTTCCCCCAGGTCTGCCAGCCGCGCCCGGAAAGCTTAGTCTTCACTACGCCATAGGCGTGGCCGCGCGCCTCGATTACCTCTCCTCCGCCGATATAAACGCCGACGTGTCCCGGCAGATACACCAGCATACCGGGAACGTCCGGCATGGTGCTTATCGCGCCCTTCTCCTCGGAGAGCTGATACATCCCCGCCTCGTTTACGTCCGGCACTGAATTCGACGCATACTTGGGCTCAGACTCCGGGGTCTCGCTCCAGAGATAGCCTTTTATTAGTCCGATGCAGTCGTGCACCTTCTGCCCATATTGCGAGGGAAAGTCAGAGGCGGTGTAATAGCCCCCAAGTCTCTGCTTGTTATAATTATATATTGAAGCGGTCGCGACCTGACCGAAGGTACCCATCCAGTAAGGCCGCCCGAGCTGCGCCTCACAATAAGCGATCAGACCCGCCGCGCTTTTACCATTTACAATTGCCATATTTTCTATTTTGTTCCTCCTGATTTAAGTTGTTTATATATCTGGTTTACGCCGGTCGCCGCTAAGCCCGAGATTATTCCGACAGCTATCGCGGTCAGAATGTCTGAGGCGGGAAAATCCGCCATGACAGCTCTCCCGAGGGCGCCCAGCGCCCCGCCCAGGGCTCCGCAGATAACGGGAAGCCACTTGTTATTCAGGCTCGTTGCCTTAACGGCCTGCGCCGCCAGATAACAGATTACGGTTATTGACGCCACGCTTGTTAGTCCCAGAATGTCCATTTTTGTCTCCTAAGTTTCTTATATTGATATATGATAGAAATATCGGTTCATCAGATATCGGCTTTATACATCTTATCCGCAACTGTGCTGTTGACAAAGGCCCAATATTTCTCATGAGCTGATTTTGCCGCCTCCCGCGCTTCGAGCATCGTGTCGTGCAACGCTTCATTCTCCAACGTCAGCGAGGTTGTGAGGCTCAGCTTGTAAGCGGCGTTCATCAGATTCATTGAAAGCGTCAACTCCTCCGCTCTCTCTCTGGCGCGGCTCTCGTTTTCCGCGTCGTGTTTCTTGTGGCGGCGCAAGTCACGGGCAAAAAACCCCGAGAGCACCGCCACAATAATCGCCGTACCGGCGCTCAGGATTGCGTTTAAATCAAGTCCACCCAATTAAATTTTCACCGCCTTTCTATACGTTCTTATTCAGAGCGTCCTACCCATTATATGAAAAACCCTCGCCTCCGGTACGTTTTTTCGGGGGCGTTCGGGGCGGCTAAACTCTAACTAAACACGCTCTAAACATGACAGCTGCTAAAATTTTCAATGAATGACGCTTTTGTTACTTCACAAACGGGAAAAACCATGTATAATGATAGCATGAAAATTTTTTAGTTTCGACGAGCTCTTGTGCTGCAATTTCCTTTCCGGAGACGGGCGCAGCGGATACATAAGCCGGACTAGTTCAGATTGAAAGTGAAAGATAATATTATGAATAATCAGCAACTCCAAAACGCAATTGACGTGGGTAACTTTGACAAGCTCTTTAAAGAGCTGTATCCAAGCCGGCATTTGTCGGCGCGAGCGCGCTATCTTCAAATCGTCGACAGCTTCGTAAGGCAATATGGCCCGAGTGAGGATTTGCGCCTCTTCTCTGTGCCGGGGCGCGTTGAAATAGGCGGCAACCACACCGACCACCAGCACGGGCACGTCCTTGCGGCGGCTATTACGCTGGACGCCGTCGCGGCGGCGGCAAAGAACGACTCTGACATTATAAGCGTCTATTCCGCCGGCTTCGGCGAAATTCGCCTTTCCCTCTCCGATCTCGCCGCCGTACCCAAGGAGCGCGGCAACAACGCGGCGCTGATTCGGGGAATCGCGGCAAGGTTCCGGCAGCTCGGCTACGAGGCGCAGGGCTTTGACGCCTATATCAGCTCAGACGTGCCTCCCGGCTCCGGAATGTCGCCCTCGGCGGCCTTTGAGGTACTCATTGCAACCATCATAAACGGGCTGTTTAACGACTCCAAGATACCTCCGGTGACCTTGGCTCAGATCGGAAAATATGCGGAGACTGTATATTACGGAAAGCCCAACGGACTCATGTATCAGTGCGCCTGTGCCGTGGGCGGCTTCTGCGCTATCGACTTTGAAAATTTTGACGAGCCGGAGGTTGAATTTATCAACTGCGACCTAACTGCGCACGGCTACGCGCTGTGTCTGGTAGCCGCCGGGGGCAGCCACGCAAATCTCACAAATGAACACGCCGCTATACCGGCGGAGATGCGCGGCATTGCGCGGTATTTCAGAAAGGAATTCTTGGGCGAGGTTAGCCGCGCGGAGTTTGAAGCCGCGCTGTATCGGGATTTGCGCATAAGATTTCATGATCGGGCTCTGCTCCGTGCGCTGCATTTCTTTGACGAGGACGAGCGGGTTATCTCTCAGATAAGGGCGCTGCGCGAGGGTGATATAAAGGCCTTCCTGCAATGCGTGCGCGACTCCGGGCACTCCTCAGCGGAGGTTCTGCAGAACATCTATCCGTCGGGCAACATAAACGAGCGCACGCTCTCTCTGGCGTTTGGCATCTGCGGAAACATTCTCGGCAGGAACGGCGCTTGGCGCATCAACGGCGAGGGCTTCATCGGCTCTGTGTTGGCAATTGTACCGGTAAATCTTCTCGACAACTTCCGCGAAAAAATCGAAATCGTATTTGGTCCCGGTCGCTGCTATGTGCTGACGGTGCGTCAGGCGGGCAGCTTCTGCCTGAACAAGGAGTAAGCTAATGAAAAAGAAGCTGCTGAATCTGCTATTTGTTCTTGCGCTGCTGGGCGTTCTTATCGTGCCTGTCTCCGCCGCCGAGACTCCGGAGGTAGTTATTTTTCACACCGGAGACGTCCACGGTTTCTTTGCCGCGGAGGACGGGGTAATCGGGCACGATGTAATCGCCGCGGAGCTTGAGCTCTCAAAAGCCGAGACCCCGGCAAGCTTCCTCGTGGACACTGGCGACGCTACTCAGGGAAATTTCTTTGTAAACTCTAATCTCGGCGAGGCCGCCATAGACATAATGAACGCCGCAGGGTATGACGCCATGGCGCTCGGCAACCACGATCTTGACTTTGAGTGGAGCCGCGTTTTGGACTTTGCCGCGCTGGCGGACTTTCCGCTGCTGACCCAGAGCAGCGTAATCGACAGCGACACGGCGATTGAGCCCGGCGTAATCATAGAGCGCGGCGGCTATAAGGTCGGCTTTTTCGGCATTACGACGCCGGAGACCAAGCAGATCAGCAACGGCGGCTTTGACCGCAGCTTCGGCACACTTGACGAGCTCATTGAATATTCCACTCAAACGGCAGCCAACCTTCGCGCACAGGGCGCCGAGCTTGTAATCTGCCTCTCCCACATGGGGGTCTTTCCCGCGAGCGGCGACGCCTCCTTCGGAACCAGCTATGATCTCAGCTCCGGCGCGGAGGGCATAGACCTCATCATCGACGGCCACAGCCACACTCCGCTCGATGAGATTATCAACAAGGACGGGGAAATTCCCATCGCCTCCGCCGGTTCAAACGGAGAATTTCTCGGCGTCGTGGAGTTCTATGACGAGGGCGGGGTCCTAAAGCCCAGAGCATATTCGCTTACCAAGGACTCGCTTGCCGGTACTGCTCCCGACGCGTCTGTCACCGCCGTCATCGACAAGTGGCTTCAGGCGGAGGAGGCGGCGGGGGGCGAAATCGTCGCGAATAACCCCGTCGCTCTGGAGCATGACGAAACTACTGTCCGCACAAGAGAAACTCCCATCGGAAACCTCATAGCGGACGCTCTCAGGGAATCGGCCGGGGCCGAAGTGGCTCTGCTAAACGGCGGCAATATCAACGCTCCGCTTCCGGAGGGCGCCGTCACGCGCGGGCAGATAAACGATATACTTCCGTATTCAAACCAAATGCTTCTCGCGGCGGTGACAGGCTCAGTTCTCCGCGAAGCTCTGGAGCACAGCGTGTCCGTCTATCCGCAGGCGCAGGGCGGCTTCATGCAGGTCTCGGGGCTGAAATTTATCTTTGATCCGGCAAAGCCCGCCGGAGAGCGAATCCTCTACATCGAGGTCGGCGGAAAAAGGCTTGAAGACACAAGAGAATATACCCTCACCACAAACGACTTTATAGCCAGCGGCGGCGACGGCTACACCATGCTGACAGGGCCTTTCGAGTCGGCTCAGATCGTGGGCACCGACATGGCGGGCATTTTAGCCTCCTATATCTCGGCGCATCCGGAGGGCTTGGATATGGAAATCGAGGGGCGTATAGTAATGGACGACAAGGTTCCGGGCAGCGACAACGTGATAATAATCGGAATCTACGTCGTCGGAGGGCTCTCTCTCGCGGCGCTCATCTGGATATTTATAAAGAAAAAGTCCGTGAAGTAGCTCTCTTTTAAAAACGTGTTGCCCCGCAGCTTAATTGGTGTTATTTAAATATCTAATAAATAGCAAACGGAAGGATAAACATTTATGAAGACCAAAACAATTACCATTCTCTTGGCAATGGCTCTGCTCTTAACGCTGACGGCCTGCGGCGGCGGCGCGGCGGATACCTCGTCCTACACCAGCGTAGATCAGTTTGAAGGCGAAGTCGGATTCATTGAAGGACCGAGCACCGTCACTGTGGACGGAATCAACCAAATGATGGGCACTAAATTTGAAAGCGTCAGCCTCTATCCCACATATAACGAGGCTCTGCTTGCGCTCAAGGCCGATCGGGTTACTGCCGTAGCTGTGGGCAAGCCTCAGGGAGAGTACTCGGCGTCGACAGACAGTTCTTTGAGATTTATTTCTGGAAAGGCACAGAATCCGCTGCAGATAAGTATGCTCACGAGAAGCGACGAAGCTGAGCTTTTGGGGCAGATTAACTCAGCGCTTGCCGAGCTTAAGGACAGCGGAGAGCTGGAAGCGCTGAACGAAAAGTATGTTGAAAATATCACTGTCGACGGCGCGGCTCTCCCGTCCGTGATTCAAGGGGCGCAGATGATAACTGTCGGCGTGTCCGGCGACAACCCGCCCTTCGACTATATTTCGGCGGCCGGTGACCCCAGCGGCTATAATGTCGCCCTTATGGGCGCGATAGCCGAAATCGCCGGCTTCAACGTGGAGTTTGTGACGATTCCGTTCTCCGCTAAGTTTGCCGCGCTCACCTCGGAGCGGATCGACGTGTTCTTCTTCCACGGCGGCTATTTCTCAAGCGAGGGCATTGTCGCGACGGACGTCTATTATGAAAATATGACTAACGGTCTTTTGGTTAAAAAATGAGGTAAGCGGCAATGGACTGGAGCTTCTACTATGAAAACTTCATAGCGGACGGCGCATGGAAGCCCTTTGCAAGCGGGCTTGGAACAACCGTCCTCATAACAGTTTCGGCTCTGCTTTTGGGCACGCTTTTGGGCGCGCTTCTCTGCGCTATGGCGAGGGCGCGTTACGGTGTTCTGCGGGGCTTTTCCCGCTGGTATACGCTGCTCGTTCGGGGCACTCCCGTGCTGCTGTTGCTCATGCTGTTCTACTATGTAATTCTGGCTCCGCTGAAGACAGACGCTCTCATAACGGCGTTCATCGCCTTCGGGCTGAACTCGGCGGCTCACATCGGTCAGATCATGCAGTCGGGTCTGTCCGGCGTAGACCCCGTGGAGATCGACGCCGCGCGCAGTCTGGGCTTCTCGAAATCCGGGGTGTTTTTTCTGGTACAGCTGCCCCAGGCGGTGCGAATTGCAAAGCCCGTGTATCAAAACGCCATTATAAATCTCCTTCAGTGGACGAGTGTCGTCGGCTACGTCTCCATAACGGATCTGACGCGAGTCGTCAACAACATGGGCGCGCGCACCGGACGACCCTTCGTCGCCCTCGCCGTGGGCATTATCATCTATCTGCTCCTAGCTTGGTTTGTTCACCTGCTGTTCAACGCCCGCGAGAAGAAAAAAGTCCCGTAACCGCCTCGGCGTCAGCTGACACTTTAACCATAAAAAGGAACACCCAATAAGAATTCGCGCGAATTCTTATTGGGTGTTCCTTTCTATGTACCAGCCCTCACGGCAACAAATTTGTCGTCGTCTTCAGCTTAAACTGCGAGATGCGCCCTTGCAGTATCGTGGATTGACTGTTCAATTCCTGGGCAGAGGCCGCGCTCTCCTGACTCGTCGCGGAGTTCTTCTGAACCACCTGCGAAACCTGACCGATACCCTCGTCAATTTGAGAAATCGCGAGACTTTGCTCCTCGGACGAGCGCGCGATAACGCCAATCAGCTGGGCGGATTTGTTGATTCCTTCAACCATCTCGTTGAGCGATGTGGCGGTCTGCTCGGCAATGCTCATACCAAGCTGAGCCTTTTTCATCGAGTTTTCTATGAGCGAGCCGGTCTCCTTTGCTGCGTCCGCCGATTTTGAGGCAAGCGAGCGAACCTCTTCCGCAACGACCGCAAAACCCTTTCCGGCCTCGCCCGCACGCGCCGCCTCGACGGCGGCATTGAGCGCGAGGATATTCGTCTGGAAGGCGATATCGTCAATAACCTTGATAATCTTGCTGATATTGCGAGAGGCTTCGTTTATGTCCTCCACCGCGGTGGTGAGCTGGTGCATAAGCTCGTTGCCCTTTTCAACGTTGTCCATAACGCTCTTCGAGAGCTCTGCCGCGTCCCGCGCAAGATTGGTGCTCTCCAAGGTCTTACCGGCAATTTCAGTGATGGAGGACGAGAGCTGCTCGACCGTTGACGCCTGCTCGTTGGAGGCTTGCGCCAGTGACTGCGATATATCGTTAATCTGATCCGCGCCGCCCTTGACCTCCCGCGTGACGCCGGTAATGTCCGTGAGAACGCGGTTGAGATCCTCAAGCACTTCTATAATAGAATTTCCGATCAAGTCGCCCTCGCCGAGCGTCTTTGCCTCCACGGTGAAGTCGCCCTGCGCTATCTTCTCCAGCAGCAGGGCTATCCCCTCAAAACGCCGCACCATATCGTTGAGCGCGGCAAAGGCCGTACCCGTCTCATCCTTCGCGCTTGCCATCTTTCTGGCAATGACCCAGCTCTCCTCGGGAAACTGCACCTGACCGTTATAGGCCACAACCTTAATAAACGCCGTAAGCATGTCCACCGGCGTTACAATGCTCTTGCCCAGCCTTAAGCCGATGATAATCAAGGCCGCAATAGAGAGCACCGCCACACCGAGCGTCCCGAACTGCAACGCCATAAAGGCGTCTATCCCAAATACCGTCACACCGTCGGCTGCGGCGCCGAGCTGCAGCTTCGCCTCCGAAACAAAGAAAAACACAAAGGCGCAGATTACCGCCAGCATAGCAGACGCGCCGACGCCGAAAAACAAGACCTTTTTCTTGATACTCATAAGCCCTTCCCACCCCAATCTTTGTTAATTTTGTAACAGTTATATCTGTTCTACTATAATTATACCAACTTTTGGGGGTATGTCAATCGGTATTTTGTTCAATAAGCGCCAAATTCTTTGGACGTTATGGCTAAATCACTCTAAGCACGAAGGAGTCGAACCCTTGCCGGTTCGACTCCTCATGGCTTTCAAAAGCTCTCTTCCCGCTTCCTCTCAAAAATCTCCTTCAGGCTCTCGTTATAGGGCGCGCGCGCGATGCCGTATTCGGTGATGATTGCGGTAACGAGCTCATTGTCAGCAAAGTCAAAGGCGGGGTTATAGACCTTCACGCCCTCCGGCGCCATGCGCTGTTTGTACCACATCTGAGTCACTTCCTCGGCGGGACGCTCCTCAATCGGGATGTCCTTTCCGGAGGGGGTGTTCATGTCGATAGACGACGTCGGCGCGACTACATAGAAGGGAATCCCGTAGAACTTGGCGAGAATCGCAAGAGCCGAGGTGCCAATCTTATTGCAGGCGTCGCCATTGGCGGCAACGCGGTCGCTGCCGACGAAAACCGCCTGAACCCAGCCGTTTTTCATGACCTGAGACGCCATATTGTCGCAGATCACCGTGGTGTCAACCCCGCTCGAGTGCAGCTCAAAGGCGGACAGCCGCGCCCCCTGCAGCAGCGGTCTCGTCTCGTCCGTGAACACCTTAAATTTATAGCCCCGCTCGTGCCCGAGATGAATCGGCGCGAGAGCCGTGCCGTATTTCACGGCGGCGAGCTGTCCGGCGTTGCAGTGGGTCAAAATCCCGTCGCCGTCGTGAATTAGGGTCAGGCCGTATTCGCCCATCGCCCTGCAAACCCTAATATCCTCTTCCTTTATCTTGACCGCCTCGTCGCGAAGCAGCGTCTTAATTTCGGCAACCGACTTGTCGGCGTTGTCCGTCACAAGCTTCTCCATCCGGTCAAGCGCCCAGAAGAGATTCACAGCCGTCGGTCGCGCGGAGGCGAGATAGTCCTTCGCCGCCTTAAACTGCGCATAGAAGCTCTCGTAATCGTCAGTCTCAATGTCCTTCGCCGCCAGATAAATCCCGATTGCCGCCGCAACGCCGATAGCCGGCGCGCCGCGCACTCGAAGCAGATAGATAGCGTCCCAGATGTCCGCCTGTCTGGTCAGCGAGAGAAGCTCCACCGTATCGGGCAGCTTCGTCTGGTCAATTATGACCAGCGCGCCGGCTTCCTCGTCCATCGTGACGGTCTCAAGGTTCATTATATTTTCACTCATAGAAGTCAAATCTCCATTTTCAAAGGAAAGGTTTTGTGTTACAATCACTGTAATTGTAATTTCTTTTCAGGGGGGCTTGTTTATATGGAGCAAAATCTGATTTTAGACGCCGTGAGTCGGCTGGCGCTTTGCTACGAGGAATATCTGGCGGTTGTGCCGGAGCGAAAAAAGGGGCTTGGGAATATGTTTCACGGCTGGTTTTCCTCCGGAGTGGAGGAGATGCCCCCTGTTCACAGGGATTTTTTAAGCAAAGTGGAGGAATGCGTGGCGCAGCTCACCGCCGCGGCACAGGAGCAAAAGTCCAACGCGCCCCCGACGGTCGGCGAGGGCGCGCTGGAAGCGGCGCGGCTAATTCTCTTCCCCGCATACCTGCCCCTTTCAGATCAGCGGGCGCTGTATCTCGTCGCCGCGCAGGGCTGCTGCGACCCGCTTTTGCCCTATCTCGCCCCCGACGATCTGAAAGCGCTCAGGGCTGACTTCGAACGCTCGGTTAAAAAGCGTGAGCGCCTACCGGTGCAGGAGAAGCTGATAAAGCGAATGCGGGAGCTCACCGGGGAGAAGAAATAGCGGCGCTCGGAAAGTAGCGCGCGCAATAATCAGAGCTTCCTAAAATAGAAGCGGGGCCTTATTCCAGCACAAGCTGCGCTCCGGCAGCTAAAATCCGCTCCGAGCCTTCGGTACTACTCAGGTTATTGTTCCTCGCTATCAAAGCTTCCGTCACGGTCAAATCGGGGAAAAGGTCAAAGCCGGTAAGGCCGCAGCCGTCGAGAAAGAGACTATCTACGGTTATTCCCGACAGCTCAGATATAAATCTGTCGTAATTCACATAACCAATAGATAGACCGGCGAAGCTCTTGCCCGGAACCGCAAAATCGAAGTTGTCGGCTATCACATGGTTAAGGTTAAGATGTTCAATCATCGGACAATCCTTAATCGGTGACAAATCGCTTACGGGGCAGCCGCTAAGCCCCAAGGAATTAAGCATCGAGAAATTTCTTATCACCGAAATGTCATTCACGCCGGTATAATCCAGCATGAGCGCTCGTAAATGTATGTGCTCATTTAAAAATGAAATATCCTCAAGTGAATTATATTGTATATTCAAGCTTTTGATATTTTTGCAGGCGGCAAGGTCTGCCGTCGAAACGAATTTCTCGTATCGCGGAGACAGGCTACCGTCGTTATATTTACTGCAATAGCTGTCCTGTTCCTCCCAGGTGGCGAAAGCCTTGTCCTCCGCGATGAAAATGCTCTCAACGCCGAGCAGCTCATGGGGATAGACCGGCTCTTCAGCCGTCTTCCCCAGATTCAGGCGAATCGCCTGTTCTATAATCGGATCGGAAAACTCATAAACCGTCGTCTGCTCCGAGCCGAACCTCTCGCCCAGGCTCTCTTTCAGAGCCGGAAGGATCAAGCCTCCGGCCATAAAGCAAAGGGCAAGTGCCGCCGCAATTATAGCCGCGAAGAAGGGACGATAGGTCGTTCCTTTTCTATACTTTTCCAGTGCGCTTTGCAGCTTCGCTACGTTTTTATACCGCTTGCCGACCTCATAATTCGCCGCGCGGCCGACTATGTCGCGAAGCGCCCGGTCGCTTACCCTTTCGGAAAGCTCCTTAATATCCATGCTCCCCGTCAGAAGGTAAAACAGCACCATCCCCAAGGAATATACATCCGCCCGGTAGTCGGTCTTTCTGTAGCCCAGCTCCGGCGTTACAAAGCCCTCCGTGCCGATAAGCGCCGTCTCTGAGCCGCCGTTTTTATCATAAAAATGCGCTATCCCGAAATCAATTAAATATACATTGTCGCCGTTAATTATAATATTGTCCGGCTTAATGTCGCAGTGCAGCAGCGACTTGCCGTGGAGATAGGAAACTATCGCGCAAAGCTTCTCGGTTATCGCGACAGCCGCCCCCGTTGTTATAAGCCCGCTCTCATAAGCGTCGGTAAGGGTCACGCCGTTTATGTATTCATAGGAATAGAAAAAGCTCTCGTCAGTCTCAAAAAAATCAATAATCTTCGGCAGACCCGGATGCTCCAGCTCACAGAGAGCCGCCGGATTTTTCAAAAAACAAAACTGCCTCGGCTGCTGCTTTATCACATAGAGCTTATCCTCCCGCTCGGAGAGGAAAACCCTTGACGTGGGGTTGTCCGAAAGCAGTTCAATGATCTGATATGACGGGAACTTATTGTCAATATAAAGCTGTTCGTCCATTTTTAATATTTCCCAATCGGCAGAAATCCGTTTTCTTCTGCCAGAAGATTAAGCTTGATTATGTCCAGCCCATGCGAGATCGCGTAAATGATAAACTTGTCGCGCTTGATGAGCGGATAGAGCTGCGCCTTCTCGCCGATTCTGAGGAGCTTATTCGTCCCGTCAACATCCAGCTCTAAGGCAAAGGCAAATTGAATCAGCGTATCGCGCGAGGGGCTTTTTACCCCGCGAATAATCTCATAGCCATAGACCACGCTGACCCCGCTCAGTGCAAAAAACTCCTCTTTCCGGAGAGAGCGCTCCTGCAGCAGCTCCTCGAGGTGCTTGCCGACAGACGGCAGGGCGGACTCCGTCCCCGTCACCTTGAGCATTCTAGTAACCGACTTCGCCGCTTGGATTTTGCGCATCAGCTCCGCCGTTTTCTCGCTTCTCGCCACCAAAAACACGCCCCAATTCCGAACATTATACTAACGACAGTACCATACTTTTTTATTCTTTTCAAGAAAATTTTAGTTTCTATGCTCCCAGCATAGGTTTTTTGCAAAATGATGTGATATAATGAGATACCAAAATAAAATCGGGAGGCGACTGAGTATGGATTTTGGCAACAGAGACGATTTTAGGAACAATCTTATGAATGTTAAGGGCATTTGTCCGATGTGCGGCGCGGTGCTTGCCTTTGGGGCTGCGGCGCAGCTGGCTAAGGCTCACAACATCCAAGCCGATGTCATCATGTGCCACAGCTGCAACAGGGTATACGAAATTAACCTCGCTGCCGGCCGCATGACATTTATAAACGACGTTACGGGCCGTTTCCCGTGGATTGTGCCGAAGCAGACCCAAGCCGTCGAAAGCAATACAAAAGCCTGCGTGGGCTGCGGCCGTCAGCTGCGTGCGGACGCGAAGTTCTGCCCCGCCTGCGGGCGTAACCAGGACGCCCCTGCGCCTACCCCTGCGCCCCCTCCGCCTCCGCCTGCGCCCCCTGCGCCCCCTGTGCCGCAGGGCGTCTTCGCACCGGAAACTACCGTCTTCGTACCGGAGCCTACCTTTGCAAGCGGGGAAGCTCCCAAGCGCAAGCGAATGAGTAAAGGGCTTATTATCGGCTTGAGCTCAGCTGCGGCTGTGATAGTGGCAGCGGCAATTCTCATCCCGACTCTCTCCTCCTCGCCGCAGGCGAAGGCGGCCGAGAGCGCTATAGAAGCCTATATGGAAGATGTGCCCTTTTCCTACACCGAAAAAATCTCTCGGCAAATGCGCGAGCAAGACTCCGAGCGGAAAGAGAAAGGTTTCGAGCCGGGAGGGGAATATTCCCTGAGCATACAAATCCCGGACTTAGAGGCTCTGCCCCTCGAGGAGCTGGAATTAATCGCGCCCGAACTGGACTATAACAATCCCGACAATAATACCTTCGCCGACTATCTCAAAGAGTTTGACAAGGCCGCCGAGAGCGCGGCGCTGGCTTATATCGATGCGAACAAGGTCACCGAATGGCGCGACGCCTCAATCTATGTGACGCTTAGCGAAAACGCTCAGGGCGATTGGCAGGCAACGGTGGATAGCTTGAAGGCGCCGGTATATAAAAGCGGCGCAACCAGAGAAGTTGCGGAACCTTTGCAGGCAATGGCGCGCAATCTTTTTGAAGACAGCGAAGAAATGCAAGAAATACTGGGAATCGCCAGCCTTGTCATCGACCATAGAAGTTTTATGCTGAACGAGCTGTTTGGCGCCTATGAGTCTTTTGCACAGGAGGCACAGATCAAGGAGATCACTCCTAACGGAGACGACAGCTACGATATAGAAATAGCCTATCCCGACCCAAACGCCGTCTTCTCCTCGGCGAAGGAGGGTGTTCTCGAACGGTGGAATGAGCCGATTTTTAATCCTATGTACTACGTCTTCGTCGGCGGAGACCTTCCGGAGGACGACTTAGCCTCTGCGCAGCTAATTAGCACCACGGCGAAAGTCACTTTAGAAATATCCTTTTCAAACGGCACTACTTCTACCTGCACTGTTGATCCGGCCAGCATTGATGAGATGTTTGATCAGATTAACGAGAGCGCCCTCCAGATCGAAGCTGAAATCAACGACGCCATTAATGAGCGGTGGCTGATAAGCCCGCAGGATATGCCCTCTACCGGGATTCTGGTGGGCACAAGCAGCGGCAACAAATGTATCGTCAACACGGGTAATGACGTCGATGGCTACTACCTGCGCTTTTTCTCCTATGACGGCAACGGCAACCTGGCACAACACGGGGCTATGGCAGCGGGCGTTTTCATCCGCGGCGGAGCATCTTATACCTTCTACCTGCCCAGCGGCCTGTACGTGCTGGAATACGGCACCGGCTCTAATTGGTACGGCACGGAGTATATGTTCGGTCCTTTAGGCGACTATACTCGATTGGATGGCGTGATTGATTCAGAATACGGTTATTACAACGAAGTGTCGCTGCATACCTCGGGCGGCAACATCGGTTCCACAGACGTGCCCTACTCCCCGGGCGGATAAGCGGCAGATAATAGATAAACCCAAAATAATAACGGAGCTTTTGCTTTACCGCAAAAGCTCCGCTGTTTAGTTATTGCAATTAGATCAAATTGTCCTCGGTTTCCTTATCGAACAGATGCGCGGCATTTCCGGGAATCGTGAAGTAAATCGTCTCGCCGCCGCGATAGGTAACGACGTTTGCGTCGCCCATATCGGATACGGGGCGAATGATAACAACTTCCTTCTCGCCCGCCATGACGTGCAGATGGACGCTGCTTCCCATCATCTCGCTGAAGACGACCTTGCCCTCAATGCTTTCGGGCGTTTTGTCCGCGACCAGAATGTGCTCGGGTCTCATGCCGACGATAACAGCCTTCGGCGCGGCGTTCGCGGCCTTAAGCTCCGCCTGCTTCTCCTCCGGCAGCTCGATGGTCTTGCCCAGCACCACGGCGCTGTAGACGCCGCCGTCCTTTTTGAGCTCGCCCTCGAAGAAGTTCATCTGCGGTGAGCCGATGAAGCCCGCCACGAACAGATTCTCCGGATGATGGAACACTTCATTGGGAGTTCCAACCTGCTGAATAAAACCGTCCTTCATGATGACGATCCGATCGCCCAGCGTCATGGCCTCGGTCTGGTCGTGCGTGACATAGACAAAGGTCGTGTTGATCCTCTGGCGCAGCTTGATAATCTCCGCGCGCATCTGGTTGCGCAGCTTCGCGTCAAGGTTGCTGAGCGGTTCGTCCATGAGGAAGACCTGCGGCTCGCGGACGATTGCGCGGCCGATCGCGACGCGCTGGCGCTGACCGCCGGAGAGCGCCTTCGGCTTGCGCTGGAGGTACTCAGTGATGTCCAGAATTTCCGCCGCACGCCTTACCGCCGCGTCAATCTCCGCCTTGGGCATCTTGCGCAGCTTAAGCGCGAAAGCCATGTTGTCATAGACGGTCATGTGGGGGTAGAGCGCATAGTTCTGGAACACCATCGCGATATCACGGTCCTTCGGGGCAACGGCATTAACGAGTCTGTCGCCTATGTACAGATCGCCGTCCGTTATCTCCTCGAGTCCCGCAATCATGCGCAGTGTGGTGGATTTCCCGCAGCCCGAGGGACCTACGAGGACGACAAATTCTTTGTCTTCGATTTCAAGGTTGAAATCGTCGACCGCCACCACGTCTTTGTCGTACACTTTCTTGATGCCTTTCAGGGTAACAGTTGCCATGTTTCCCGGCTCTGACATACCCGCCTTTGCGATGATATGCCTCGCCCGCGCCCGCACTAAGTGGCTTGGGCTTTACGACAGGTCTCCACGCTGCCGCACCGTGAGCCAAACGGATTATATCCTCCTTCTTTTTCGACCGACGGCCAATAGAGTGGAGTTGCTCCGCCAGCCGCATTATTAGGGCAGGACAAGGGGATTAGTCCAACCCAAGGATATTATGACAGGTTTTCAATAACATTGCAAGTCCCTCGGCAAATTTTCTGTTAGTTTTTTTCTGCTTTTTACGCGCTCGGGCTTCGGCAAACAAAAGTTGACATACGAGAAGTTTTTATGCTAGTATACTCAGTGGCTATTTGGGTTATGGAGGATTAGCGAAGTGGTCATAACGCGGCGGTCTTGAAAACCGTTTGACGGCAACGTCACGGGGGTTCGAATCCCTCATCCTCCGCCACACGGACCAAATGCGAACTCTTTCATTCGCTGCTTTGCAGTAGGTGAAGCGTTCGCATTTGTGTTTTATTTGATGTAATCGAAATCATCGTGATAAAAATTGTGGAGGAGAATGTGCTATGATACTATCTGATAAAACATTGGATAGGCTGATTAAAGAGAACAAATTGATAATTACCCCGATTGAACAAGCTCAGATTCAACCGGCAAGTATCGACATTCGTCTTGGGAACACATTCTCCATTGTTGATGATACAGCAGGTGGAGTGCTTACCCTTGACGATAAAATTACATATAAGACTATAACCGCGGAGCAGTATTTATTGCTGCCCGGACAATTTGTCCTTGCAACAACGATGGAATACATATCTCTTCCCGATAACTTAACCGCATTTGTCGAGGGAAGAAGCTCTTTAGGTCGTCTCGGCTTATTCATTCAAAACGCAGGATGGGTCGATCCCGGATTTGAAGGCGAAATAACCTTGGAACTGTTTAATGCTAACCGATGTGCAATTCAACTACGGGCTGGACGCAGAATTGGACAGCTGGTTTTTGCGCAGATGGATGAAAACGCTCTTAATCCGTACAATGGTAAATATCAAGGTCAACGAAATGCCACCGGCTCTCGCATTTATATGGATAGCGAAATCGTCTAATTAATAAGGGTCTGCCTTGTAACCGATGGTGCAATACTCACCCGTTCGCAACAGACGATGAAGTGCATTGAGAGGATAGCTGATGATGAATAGATTCCGCACCACGCTTCACAACGTCGAAGCCTATATGCTGTCGCAGATGAGCGACAGCGCGCACGACGGCGAACACGTCTACCGTGTACTCAACTATGCACTCGACATCACGCGATTTGAGCCGACCGATGAGTACAAAGAGGATTTGATGGTGTTCGAATAACATCAACATGCAGTAACTATAAAAATAAAGGCTTGTATCAACGTAAACCACGTGGTAGAATAGTATATCTGTTGATATCCATGGACAAGCTATCCCAATGTGTTCTCTAATTCTAAAACTGTTTTTTACAGAATATGAATTGAGAGCAGTACTGTTTAGGAGGCTTTTTTGATGGATAAAAAATCTGAAATTGAAAAGGGTGAACGCATTATGCCGACAGCCATTAAAGAAGCCATTGATTCTGAGAAAAGAAGCCTTGATAAAATCAATTCATATTTACTCAAGCAAATTCAGTTGCTTGAAGCTTTAGACGAGCTTCCAGACAATCCCCAAAATAACAAAAAGAAGATTGAAATGCAAAAAGAAATTCAAGCTAAGTTGGTGCGCGTTGGAATAATTACTAAAAATAATAACCTCAAAAAGAATTACAAGTAGTGGAGGTTGTTTATTATGTATTCGAAGCTACCTAATCTTGTAATAGGCTTTCATGGTTGCGATAAAACAACCGCTGATAATGTCATAATCAGAAACGAAAGTATGCATGAAAGCAAAAATGATTACGACTGGTTAGGAAATGGCATATATTTTTGGGAGCAAAATTTAGAGCGTGCTTGGGATTGGGCACATGAACAGTCTACGAACCCAACGAGCCTCATTAAAGAGCCCGCAGTTATCGGTGCAGTAATTGATTTGGGACATTGTTTGAACCTTTGCGATATGCATTACATAGATGTCATTAAGAATCAGTATATTTTGTTTGAAAAGCAGTCTCGGTTTAGCGGAACACCTTTGCCGAAGAATGGCAATGCTAAAGACAGCTCCGACTTGCTGTTGCGCAGACTTGATTGTGCAGTAATAGAAAACTTGCACGACACATTAAAACAGCTGAAAGAGCCGCAGTATGATTCTGTTCGCGGCGTCTTTTTAGAGGGCGATGAGATTTACTCGGGTTCCGGATTTAAGAATAAAACTCATATTCAGATATGTGTAAGGAATCCGAACTGCATAAAAGGTCTGTTTTTACCAAGGGCTGATGATGGCAAATGGCTTATTCCTTGAATAGTATTGAAAATATCCCATATTGTTTCATATCAACAAGCCCCAAAACGGCGGTTGGAATTCGTAAAAGCATTGAAATTACGGGGTTAGTCAAGCACCATGCCCACCCTCTCCGCCACGGGCCAAATGCGAACTCTTTTCTTCGGGCTTACCCCGTCGGTAAAGCGTTCGCATTTGTGTTTGAACTGATTTATAAGGACTTGCCATGAAACGATCAGAAATCCGGCCGCAAGGCAGCGAGGAGGCACGGCATGAAAAAGCTTAGCGTGGGCGTAATCGGCTGCGGCGTAATAAGTGAAATCTATCTCCGCAATATGTTAACGCTGTTCGGCGACACTCTTGACGTCGTCGCCTGCGCAGACAAAAATCCGGCGGCCTCATCCGCTCGCGGTAAGCAGTTCGGAGTAGCCGCCACGTCGGTGGACGAGCTTATAGCCCGCGAAGACGTCGAGCTGATTGTCAATCTGACAAACCCCGCCGCGCACTTCGAGGTCTCAAAGCGCGCTCTGCTCGCGGGCAAGCACGTCTACAGCGAAAAGCCGCTTGCCGGCTCCCTCGCCGAAGGGCGGGAGCTTCTTGCCCTCGCGAAAAATCGCGGTCTGCTCGTCGCGAGCGCTCCCGACACCTTTTTAGGCGCGGGGCTGCAAACGGCGCTTGAGGTTATAGGCCGCGGCGAAATCGGCGCGCCCGTACACGCCTATGGTTTTATGCTCGACTGGGGTCCGGAGTCCTTTCATCCGGCTCCCGCCTTTTATTATGAACCGGGCGCGGGGCCGCTCATGGACATGGGTCCGTACTACTTCACCGCGCTGGCCGTGCTTCTGGGCGCGGCAACCAGGGTCAGCGGCATGGCAAGCTCCCTAAAGCCCACACGCGTTGTTCAGAACAAAACCAGCCCGCTCTACGGTACGCAGTTTCAGTCCAAGGTAGCCACCTCTATAAGCGCAAGCATCGAATATAAGTGCGGAGCCACCGCAAACGTCGTAACCACCTGGGATGTGCAAAACCCATATCAGGCCTCCGGCCTGCCGCAGCTCATGGTTTACGGCACCCAGGGCGCACTTATCCTGCCGGATCCGAATTTCTTCGGCGGGGTAAGCGACCCTGCCACCGGCAAGCCCGGCAAATATTTAAAGCTCAAAAAAGGCGCGGGCGGCTTTGAGGACATTCCGCTTGTCGCAGGCTTTACTCAAGACAGCCGTGGTCTGGGCGTATATAAAATGGCTCGCCAAGTGCTGTACGGAGAAAAATCCGACTTGACGGGGCAGCTGTCCCTGCACGTTTTGGAAATGCTGCTCGGCGTTCTCGAGTCGGCAAAAAGCGGATCGAACTACACTATGGAGACAACACTTTAAAAAAGGAGAACAATTATGGAAATTCCAAAGTCCCTGCTCGGCGAGTATGAGATCGGACAGATCGGATACTTAGTCCCGAACCTCGAAGAAGGCGTGAAAAAATTAGAGACCTTTCTCGGCAAGAAGTGCGACAACATTAACCAATCTCTCGAATACGAGCGCAGCCTCTGCACCTACAAGGGCGAGCGTTGCGACGCGAAGGCGACCTGCGCCTTCTTTAACTTCGCCAACGGCATGTCTCTCGAGCTTATCGAGCCGGACGGCAAGCCCAGCATCTGGACGGACGATCTGCCCCTTTACGAGGGCAGGGTGCACCACATCGCGTTTTTTGTCACCGGCACGGACGAGCTGATTCCGAAGCTGGAAGCGGAAGGCTTTAAGCTGATCCAGCGCGGAAAATACGTCGGCGGCCAGTATTCGTTCTTCGAAGCGGACGGCGTTTTAAAGGCGCGGCTGGAGCTGTTGGAAAATTTCCCGACCTAACGAAAAGCGGCTTCTGCTATCTCCCCGCAGCAGCCGCTTATATCATTTTTTCTACTATCTCGCGAAGTTTTTCCTCAGTATTATCCTCCGGCGCGATAATCACCCTCTCGAGCAGTGCCCGCTGCACGGAGCCGACCCGCTCGCCGACGAGCCCCAGCTCGAGAAGCTGCCGCCCGCCGAGCGCCAAATCTGAAATCCGATAAGGCTCCCCGCTTCTCAAAACCGCCCGCAAGTGCTGCGCTAGAGCTCCGCCGTAGAGCACGCTCATCGCCGCTGCCGCGGCTCGGGCGGTGCCCTCGCCGTGTTTGCATAAGCACCTCTTCCAATCAGCCGCCGTCTCCGGCGGCTTTTTCAGCGCAAGCTCACTTCCGCGCACCGCCGCTCTCGCCGTCGCCCCGTCGAGCTTAAGCTTAAGCAAAAGCTCCTCCGGTGCACTCAAGACCCCGTCCTGCGTCAGCAGCGCGGCAAGCGCCGCCCAACGCTGTGCGGGAGCTTTGCGCAGCCTCTTTATCCGCCCCAGCCGCTTATCCGGCGGCTCCGGCAACGCCGGAATAAGGCCGCTCAGCCCGAGCATCTCCGCCGCTATCTCCGGCCTGTCCGAGGACAGTGCCTTAGTCAGCTCCGCCGAGACCCGCTCGCGCGCGACATTTTGAATCAGCGGCGCGTTTCTATAAACCGCCTCGCGCGTTTGAGCTTCCATCTCGAACCCCAGCACCGCCGAAAATCTCAGCGCGCGCAGAATCCTCAGCGCGTCCTCGCGAAACCGCGCGTCCGGCTCTCCGACGCAGCGGATAAGCCGCGCGGCTAGGTCCTCCCGCCCGCCGAAGGGATCGACCAGCTCGCCGCGCGACGAAAGAGCAATCGCGTTCATCGTGAAGTCCCGCCGCGCAAGGTCCTCCCGCAAATCCGAAACAAAGCTCACCGTGTCTGGGCGCCGATTGTCGGAATAGGCCCCGTCAGTCCGATAAGTCGTCGCCTCCAAAGCCCGCCCGCGCGAAATAACAGTCAGGGTACCGTGCTTAATCCCCGTGGGATAGCTGCGCGCAAAAACTCCCGCCATCTCCTGCGGCGTCGCGCTCGTACAAATGTCCCAATCCGCCGGTCGGCGGCCTAAAATCGCGTCGCGAACACAGCCGCCCACAAGGAAGGCCTCAAAGCCGCGCGACTCCAAGGCGCGCAGCGCAGCTGCGGCATATTCCGGCGGAGAAATATTCATGCGCGGCCACCCCTCAAAAAATTGTTTTGAAAATTAAAAAGGCTGAGTATACTATAATTAGCATTAATTAGCATTGTTCGTGGCAGCTCTTAAAAATGTCTTGTAATTAAAAGCTGTCTGTATTATAATGCTGATTTGGTAGAAACGCAAGCCGGCTGCCGCACGCCGGTTGAAAGGACGCAAAATGGCCGATTTCGGAAATTATATCGCCAAGGGAAAAAAGGGACACTTAATCGGCGTCGGCGGGGTCTCGATGTCGCCGCTGGCAGAGGTGCTCTCCGGCTTCGGTCTGAAGCTAACCGGCTCGGACATGGCAGAGAGCGAAAAGACTGAGCACTTACGCTCCCTCGGCATCGACGTGATAATTGGCCACGCCGCCGAAAATCTCGCGCCGGACGTCGATTTCGTCGTAAGAACCGCCGCCGTACACGATGACAATCCCGAGATTATGGCCGCGCGAGAGCTCGGCATTCCCGTTTTTGAGCGCACCCAGGCTTGGGGCGCAATCATGCGCGACTACAAAAACGCCCTGTGCATCTCCGGAACCCACGGCAAAACCACAACGACCTCCATGTGCACCCATATCCTCATGGCGGCGCGCCGCGACCCGACCATCATGCTCGGTGGAACCCTGCCCCTGCTGAAAGCCAATCACCGCGTCGGCGCGGGCGACACGATAGTCATGGAGTCCTGCGAATATTATAACTCCTTTCACGCCTTTTTCCCAACCATCGCCGTTATATTAAATATAGAGGCCGACCACCTGGACTTTTTCAAGGATTTAGACGACGTTAAAAACTCCTTCCGCTGCTTCGCCGACTTAGTTCCCGAGGACGGCTGCATAATCGCGAATGTCGACGATGAGAACACTATGGACGCCCTCACGCCGCTTAATCGCCCGCTTCTGACCTTCGGTCTGGGACAGTGCGCCGTCGTGCGCGGCGAAAACCTTGTTTCTCGCGGCGGGAAGACCGATTTTGACGTCATCTATGACGGAAAGCTTTTCACCCACGTCGTGCTGAATGTCCCCGGCCGCCACAATGTCATGAACGCTCTGGCAGCCTGCGCCTCGGCCATTTGCCTGGGCGTCCCGGGCGAGGCTGTCGCCGAGGGGCTTGCTGCCTTCAGCGGAGCCGGACGCCGTTTTGAATTCAAGGGCAGCTGTCGCGGCGCGGACGTTTATGACGACTATGCCCACCACCCGGGCGAGCTGAAGGCGCTCTTCGACGCCGTTGAAGCTCTGGACTACTCTCGCGTAATCGTCGCCTTCCAGCCCCACACCTACACGCGCACAAGGGCGCTCTTCGACAATTTTGTGGAACAGCTTCGGCGGCCTACTCTGACATATTTGGCGGAAATTTACGCCGCCCGCGAAAAAAGCATCGCCGGCGTCTCCTCACAGGAGCTGGCGAAAAAAGTCCCGAACTCACGGTTCTTTCCCACCCTCGACTCTCTCGAGGCGGCTCTTCTGGAGCTCGCCGCCCCCGGCGATATTATCCTCACCGTCGGCGCCGGCGATATCTTCAAGGTAGGCGAAGCGCTTGTAAGGGCAAATTGACAATTATCGCTGTCGCTGAGGCGACAGCCCAGACGCGCCGTACCCTCGTCCCAGCTACGTACCCGCCGCAGTAGCGACTGTTACGAAGTAAAGGAGCGACCCTGTCCGCGTAGCGGCACGCTCCAACAGAGCGAAGCGTCATTGGGCCCCTTCTTTGGGGGATTTACAAGGGGGACATTTCTTCGCAAAGAAAGTCCCCCTTGTACGCTGCCCGCGGAGGGCGCCCGCGCGGCGAGCGCGCCCCGGCGTGGCAACGCCGCGTCTCCGCCGCTTCCTCAGAAGCGGCTACCCTCGTCCCCGCCGCCGTGCGGCGGCATAACGCCGCGTTATAACGCGGAAAGCTGTCGCCGCGCTGTGCGCGGCCATTTTTACGCTCCGCGTGGTGTGGACGAGAGTACGCTTTTATACTGTGTAGAGAAATAGCCGAATGAAATTTTCAATTTCATTCGGCTATTTCTCTACATTTCCTCTCTACAACTTCTCAAATTTTACAGCGCGATACGACCCTCATATAGTGTAGACATAATATATAATTATGTAATCACACTATCGGAGGGAGTATTATGGCTGTACTACAAAAAACTAAGAAGCGCCGGCTCAGCCTAACTGCGGGCGCGATTTTCGCCCGGCTAAAGGCGTCTCGGACGGCGTCCTGTTCGCTGAATTTCGTTTTGGGCTTCATGATGAGCGGCGCGCGGGTAATGGGAAACATGGCGCCCTTCGGGATTGCCGCCGTGGCGCGCGCACCGGCGTCTCCGGAGGGAATCTTCTGCCTGCTCGGTGCCTGCACCGGCTATCTCTTGACCGGCGGCTTCGACTTCGGCGTGCGCTACATAGCCTCGGCGCTGCTGGTATTCACGGTCTCGTTTGTCCTGCGCGACACAAAGCTCGTCACGAAGGCTTGGTTCATGCCCTGCGTCGCGGCCTTGGTGTCCGGCGTGACCAATTACCTCAATTCCTTTGAGCTTTTCGCCTCGGTTCCTATCCTCGCCGGTGCGCTGACAGAGCTCACCCTGACGGGAGGCGCTGCTTATTTCTTCATTCAGGCAACGCGTCCGGGGCCCCGCACAGGGGAGGAGGCCGAGCGTGTCCAGACCATTAGCTCGCTGGTGCTCTGCGCCTGCCTTTTCATCTCGCTGGCAAACGTCCTCATCCTCGACGTAATCTCCGTCGGTCGCTTTCTCGCGCTGCTGCTCATAATGACGGCGGCCTTCAAGGGCGGCGCACTCACGGGCGGAGCCGCCGGAGTCGCCTTCGGCTTCGCGATGGACCTCGCCGCCGGCTCTGGCGGGTTCTTCTCGATGGCTTACGCCATCTCGGGGCTAATCTCCGGCTTCTTCTCAAAGCACGGCAGATTGCTCTTCCTCGTCGGTTACATAGCCGTCAACACCATTGCGGTAATCTGGGTGACGGGCTTCGAGCTGCGAATGCCGCTCATGTATGAGGTTTTCGCGGCGAGTGTCGCCTTCGCCGTCCTGCCGGAAAAGCTGCTGGAAATTTTGGGAAGCGCCGCCGCTCTGCCCCTGCCCTCCACGGGCGAAGCCGGGCTGCGCCGCTATGCCGCCGCGCGGGCTAATCGCTTAAGCCATGCTCTTCGCGACTTATACGGCACGGTTTTCCGCGCCATAAACAGCCGCACGAACGACAACGACGTCGCCACCGTCTTCGACCGCGCGAGTGCCGCCGTCTGCGTGAATTGTAAGAACAAATCCGACTGCTGGCAAAAGAGCTTCATGGACACACTCACAATAATGAACGACGCAACAGAGCCCATGCTGGGGCGCGGCAAGCTCCAAACGGACGATCTCGCAGACCGCTTTTTAGAAAAGTGCCCCAGCGTCCACACCTTCGTGACCGCCGTCAACGGCGAGCTCCGCGCCCTGATGTACCGGCGGCAGTTTAGAAGCCGCTTAAGCGAAAACCGCTCCGCCGCCTACGGCCAGTATAAGGACCTCGCGGACATAGTCGAGGGTCTTGCAAAGGACCTCCAAGACGCAAACGGCGCGGACCCCCTCGCAGAGCGGCGGCTCAGCCGCTTCCTGCGGGCAATGGACATCTCGGCGGACGTCTCCGTCTTCCGCGACGGAAGAGGCAGGCTGCACGCGATAATCGAGAGCGGCAGGCTAAACCCCCTGCTGCGTCAGGAAAACTGGCTGGACACCCTCTCTGCTGTGCTGGGCGTGCGCCTGTGCAAATCGCCGGACGGCGCCGAGACGACTGCTAACCGCATTTCCGTACTCGAGGCGGAGCCCCTCGTCGTCTCCGTCGGAATCGCCGGAATGAAGAAGAAGGGCGAGGCCGTCAGCGGCGACCGCGGAACCTATTTCAAAACCGAGCAGGGCGTGCTCTGCGTTATCCTCGCCGACGGCATGGGCAGCGGCGAAGCCGCCGCGAAGGAGAGCATAAACGCCGTCCGCACCCTCGAAACATTTCTGCGCGCGGGGGTGGATCCGGCTGTCGCCATGAAGCTTTTAAATTCCGTCCTCCTGCTCAAAAACGGTGAGGACTGGGGCTATTCCACCGTCGATCTCATGTGCGTCGACCTCTTCACGGGCGAGGCCTGCTTCTATAAATACGGCGCCGCGCCCAGCTTCGTCAAAAACGGCAAGGCAATCCGCCGCGTGCGCGGCGAATCGCTCGCCGCCGGACTGTGCGCCGGAGACGGCTCGTCCCCCGACGTCGTGCGCATGAAACTGCGTCCCGGCAACGTCGCGCTCATTGCCAGCGACGGCGTATCCACCGCCGGAGACAACTGGCTGCGCGAAATGCTCCTTCAAACCGACGGCCGCGACGCCAAGGCTCTTGCCAAGGAGACCCTCCGCCGCGCCGCCAAGGAAAACGGCCCCGAGGACGATATGACGGTTCTCGCCCTGCGCGTGGACGAAAGGAGCTAGCCATGAACCGGAAGCACCCCGCCGAAGGAGCCCTTCTCGGAAGAAATTTTTTCCTCCGATTTACAAAGCCGATGAATAGAAAGGAGCATCGGCGGTTAAACTGGAAACAAATGGATTCGCGGGAGGAATTAGCCGTGCTGAAAGGAACGAACCATCGGGTAATCGTAGTCAAGTCGCCGGACAAGCACTATTTTGAGGAGGCCATCTTCGTTGTGCGCGACGACCTGCTCCGCGAAAAGGGCGCAACGGCCGCCGCCGTACTTTTAGAGGCCGGAAAGGTCGCCAATTCCTATATGCGCCGCCTAAAGCCCGTGAGCGCAAAGCCTCCGAAAGAGTCTCGGCGCCGCGCACTCTCGCGCCTGCCCGCCCCGCTAATCGCCGCGGCAGGCGCCGCCGCAACCGGCCTCGCCTGGCTCACCGCCCACCTAGTGGGCTTGTAAAAAGTAAACTAACCCCCCTTGGGACAGACTATACTAAGTATAGCCTGTCCCAAAACTTTTTATTGTCAGATTATGTCCGGCGTGGTACACTATGGTAAGTTAAATTACCTTCCATCTCTCACTCGGAGGATAACGTGAAAATAACAATCAAAAACGCCCTCACCCTCACGCCTCAGGGCGCGGGAGAGCACACCGTATACATCGACGGCGACGCCATCGCCGTCTTGGACGCCCCCCCGGCAGATTTCAAAGCTGACCGCGTCATCGACGGCGCCGGAAAGCTCCTCACCCCCGGGCTCATAAACGCCCACACCCACGTCTATATGACCGCCATGCGCAACCGCGCGGACGATCTGCCGCTCATGAGCTGGCTGAACGACCGCGTCTGGCCGATGGAGGATTCTCTCACGGAGGAGGACGGCTACTGGGGCACCCTCCTCGGCATAATGGAGCTGCTCCTCGGCGGCGCAACCGCCTTTCTCGACATGGACATCTTCTCTGAAGCCACCGCCCGCGCCCTCGCGGACAGCGCCTTTCGCGGCGGAGTCAGTAAGGGTTTAACGGATATTTCCGGCTGGGACGGCGGCCTCGAGCGGTTAGAAATCGCCCAACGGGAGATTGAGAAGTATAAACATCTCCCCAACGTCGAATTTTTCCTCGCCCCCCACGCACCCTACACCTGCTCCGAAAAATACCTTACCCTCATCGCCGAGCGCGCAAACGACCTCGGCGTCGGAATCCACACCCACCTCTCCGAGAGCCTCGACGAACAGGAGACGGCGCTCAAGCAATACGGCCTTACTCCCGCGCAGCTTTACGACCGCTGCGGCCTGCTGACGGAAAAAACCGTCTGCGCCCACTGCGTCTTCCTCTCGGACGAGGATATCGCCCTGCTCGCGGCTCGCGGCGTGTCTGTCGCGCACAACCCCGCCAGCAACATGAAGCTCGCCAACGGCTTCGCGCCGGTCTCGAAAATGCTCGACGCCGGAATCAATGTCGCCCTCGGAACGGACGGCTGCTGCAGCAACAACAACCAAAATATGCTCCGCGAGATGACCCTCGCCGCCCTCATCGGTAAAGGCACAGCTCAGGACGCCACCGTCCTTCCCGCCGCAAAAGTCTTCAATATGGCGACCAAAAACGGCGCGCGAGCCTTGGGCGCAACTGGCCTCACCGGCGAAATCACCGTCGGCTCAAAGGCGGACCTCGCCCTCTTCCCGCTCGACTTTCCGGGCTTCTTCCCCCTCGGCGACCCCCTCAGCGCCCTGTGCTACGCCGGAGCGGGGCTTCGCGCCGAAACCGTCCTCGTCGGCGGCAAAATCCTCCTTGATAAAGGCGAGTTTACAACAATCGACGCGGACAAGGTTTTCTACAACGTGCGTAAAACCAACGAGAAATTCTAATATCAAGATACTTTCTCCTTAAATATTCTCCTCTTAGTCGAAAGGATTGGCTTGATGAGTGAAATTCGCGATCTCTCCCTCGCGCCGGAGGGCGAAAAGAAAATAGCTTGGGCGTGGCGCAATATGCCCGTCCTGCGCGGTATAGCCGAGCAGTTTACGCGTGAAAAGCCCCTCGCAGGTCTGCGCGTGGCGCTCTCCGTGCACATGGAGGCGAAGACCGCCTGCCTCTGCCGCGTTTTTGAAGCCGCCGGCGCCGAGATGCGAGTCACCGGCTGCAACCCCCTGTCCACTCAGGACGACGTCGCGGCGGCGCTGGCAGCCGGCGGAATGGACGTGCACGCCCTGCACGGCGCAACTACGGAGGAATATGAGCGCCACCTGCTCGCCGTGCTGGAAGCGGGGCCCAACATCGTCATCGACGACGGCGGCGACCTCACGAAGCTGCTCCACGAAAAGCTACCCCACCTCATCCCCGGCGTCATCGGAATCAGCGAGGAGACCACCACCGGAATCTACCGCCTTCGCAACCTCGCGCGGGCGGGAGAGCTCAAAATCCCCGCCGTCATGGTCAACGAAGCCCGCAGCAAATACCTCTTCGATAACCGCTACGGCACCGGACAATCCGTCTGGGACGGCATAAACCGCACGACAAACCTCATCGTCGCCGGAAAAACCGTCGTAATCGCCGGTTACGGCTGGTGCGGCAAGGGCGCGGCTCTCCGCGCCAAGGGCTTCGGGGCAAGGGTAATCGTCACCGAAATCGACCCCGTCAAGGCGATTGAAGCCCAGATGGACGGCTTTAGCGTCATGCCCATGGACGCCGCCGCCGCCTTAGGAGACCTCTTCGTCACGCTCACCGGCTGCCGTGACGTTCTCACCGCGCGCCACTTTTCCAAAATGCGCGACGGCGCAATAATGTGCAATGCCGGACACTTTAATGTCGAAATAAACCTTCCCGAACTCGAAAACGCCTGTGTCAAACGCTTCCCGGCGCGGCATAATATAGAGGGCTACACTATGCCCGACGGCAGAGAGCTCTTCGTCATCGCCGAGGGGCGGCTCGTCAATCTCGCCTCCGGCGACGGTCATCCGGCGGAGATAATGGACATGAGCTTCTCCATCCAAGCGCTCTGCGCCCAATATCTGGCGCAGCATGAAAAGCTTCCGCCGGACGTCTATCCGGTTCCGGAGGAAATAGACCTCGACGTCGCGAGGCGAAAGCTCGCAGCCTTAGGTGCGAGCATCGACCGATTAACGCCGGAACAGAAAACTTATCTCGGATTATAGGGAAGCGCTAACCGGTTTAGTCCTTCCCAAAAGCGGAAGGGGGTGCGGTTTTGGACAACAAGGATTTGGAGACTCTGGGCGAATACCTGCTCGAGCTTCTCGACACACGGCAGATCAAGCTCTTTCGGGAGCAGCTGGAGGATATGAACGAGCACGATATCGCCTCCTTTATCTCGCAGCTTCCCCGAAAAAAAATCGCAATGGTCTTCCGCCTGCTCCCGAAATCCATCTCGGCGGACGTCTTCGCGAATCTGGACGTAGACGAGCAGCACCACATTATCGAGTGCATAACCGACCGTGAGCTCGGCGAAATCATAGAAGAGCTGTTTCTCGACGACGCCGTCGACCTCTTAGAAGAGCTTCCCGCCAGCGTCGTCAAGCGCGTCATGCACACCGCGGCAAGCGAGACCCGCGCCCTCATAAACCAATACCTCGAATATCCGGACAATTCCGCCGGAAGCATAATGACCGCCGAGTTCGTCGACCTCAAGCTCGATATGAGCGTCCGCGAGGCCTTCACCAGAATCCGCCGTATAGGAGAAGACAAGGAAACTATTTACACCTGCTTTGTCGTCTCGGGCGACCGCAAGCTCGAGGGCGTAGTAACCGTCAAGGATATGCTCCTGTCGGATGAAGACGAGCAAATCCGCGACATTATGGACACTCAGGTCATCTATGTCACTACCACAGAGGACCAGGAGGACGTCTCTGAAAAGTTCTCCGAATACGATCTTCTCGCGGTGCCCGTGGTGGACAAGGAACACCGCCTCGTCGGAATCGTCACCGTCGACGATATCATCGACGTCCTCCAAGAAGAGGCCACCGAAGACTTCGACAAGATGGCCGGTATCACCCCGACCGACAAGCCCTATACCCGCGCCGGCGTAATGGAAATCTGGAAGAGCCGTATCCCTTGGCTGATGCTGCTTATGATCTCGGCAACCTTCACGAGCCTCATTATCCTCCACTTTGAAAACGCTCTGGCAACAGTCGCGGTGCTGGCGGGCTTTATCCCCATGCTCATGGGCACCGGCGGAAACTCCGGCTCCCAAAGCTCCACCGCCGTAATCCGCAGCCTCTCTCTGGGCGACATTGCCCCAAGAAGCGTCCTCCGCGTGCTCTGGAAGGAGCTCCGCGTGGCGGTGCTCTGCGCCGGGTCCCTCGCCGTCGTAAACTATGCCAAAATGTTTCTCATTGACCGTCTCCTGCTGGGCAACTCCCAAGTCACTCCCATAATCGCGCTTGTCGTCTCGCTTACGCTCGTTTTCACGGTAATTCTCGCCAAGCTCGTCGGCTCAACCCTGCCGCTGCTGGCTGAAAAGGTCGGAATCGACCCCGCCGTCATGGCAAGCCCCCTCATCTCCACCCTCACGGACGCGATGAGCCTGCTTATTTATTTCACCGTCGCGACCGCAATTCTGCATATTTGAGCTCGTTTACAAATATGAAATACAAAATGAAGAAAAGGATGATGAAGAAAATGAAAATCAGTCGCTCAGCTCTAAAGCACAATTCGAAGTTCCGTATCTCCGGCACAAAGCCCAGCCCGATTCTCATATTTTTTGCATACGCTGTTATTATCTATGTCCTGTCCCTTCTCATTTCCGTTATTGACGGCAGCTGGCGTGCCGCACAGGAAACCATTGACGCTCTCTTAAACGGCGTCTACATGAGCTCCGCCGAAATAGCCGCGCTCGTTCCCGAGCCCTCTATCGGCAGCCTCATCTTCCAGCTGTTAATCGCCGTCATGATGTTAATTTTGTTTGCGGGTCAGGCGATTTACGCCCTAAAGGTCTGCCGCGGCGAAAAATCCGGCTTCAAGGATCTCTTTGAGGGCTTTGGCTTCTTCCTCAAAATAATCTGGCTGCATATCTTGACTTATATCTTCACGTTCCTCTGGACTCTGCTCCTCGTTATCCCCGGAATAATCGCCCGCTATCGTTACAGTCAGGCGCTCTACATTCTGATCGATAACCCCGAGCTGAGCGCATTAGAGTGCATCCGCCGGAGCAAAGCTCTCATGAACGGGCGCAAGGGCGAGCTGTTTGTGCTCCATCTCAGCTTCCTGGGCTGGATTCTGCTCACGATTATCCCCTTCGTCTCTCTCTGGGTAACGCCCTATACACAGCTTACCTACGCCAACTTCTATCTGGCCCTTGCTGACGAACCGGCGCATTCTGCCGAGCCGACAGAAGAATAAACTCTATGACCGATACACAAGAGAAAATCTTAAAGCTGAAAAAAGCTCGCGGCGCGCTCATTCTCGCGCACTATTACCAGAGCTTGGAAATACAGGACGTCGCCGACCTAGTCGGCGACTCCTTCGCTCTGGCTCAAAAGGCCGCAAAAGCTCACGAGCAGACCCTAATCGTCTGCGGCGTGCGCTTCATGGCGGAGAGCGCGAAAATCCTCTCTCCCGAAAAAACGGTCTATCTGCCCGCCGAGAATGCCGGCTGCCCCATGGCGGACATGATAAGGGCCTCTGACGTGCTCGAGCTCAGGGCAAAATACCCCGGCGCGGCGGTCGTCTGCTATGTAAATTCCTCCGCCGCCGTAAAGGCGGTCAGCGATATTTGCTGCACCTCCTCCTCCGCCGAGGCCGTCGTTAGGAGCCGCCCGGAAAAACAAATCATCTTCGTCCCGGACCGCAACCTCGGCGCCTATGTCGCAAAGAGCTTCCCCGAAAAGGAGTTCATCCTCTTTGACGGCTGCTGCCCGATTCACGACGCCGTCCGAAAAAGCGATCTCGATTCCGCGAGGGAAAAATTCCCGGACGCTGCTGCGCTCGTGCACCCCGAGTGCCGGGCGCAGGTCTGCGAAAACGCAGATTTTGTCGGCTCGACGGCGGGCATTCTCGCGCAAGCGAAAACCTCAGCCGCGCCCGCTCTCATAATCGGCACGGAGAACACCATCGTGTCGCGCCTCATGCGCGATCTCCCGGGCAAAAAAATCGTCCCCATCAGGGACGGCTTTGTCTGCGTCAATATGCGCAAAACCCTCCCCGAGGACGTCCTCGACTGCTTAGAAGGCCGCCGCGCCCCCCTAACCCTCCCGCCGGAGCTGTTATCGGCTGCTGCAAAAAGCCTTGAGGCAATGGTCGCCGTTGGAAATTGACTGGCCGCAGTCCTTCGTCCACCGTCCCTCGTCCCTCGTCCACCGCCCCTCGTCCACCGTCCCTCGTCCCTTGTCCCTTGTCCCTCGTCCACCGTCATTGCGGGCTTGACCCGCAATCCCCCACGGCTTCCGTGTCATTCTGCAATAACAGGGGGATTCCGTGTCAAGCACGGAATGACGGAGGAGCCGCACGGTATGTCGCGCGAAGGCGACTCAACAAATTCTCAATTCTGCATTCTCTATTCTCAATTGTAAAATAATACCCTTCGTGCCCGCACGAAGGGTATTATTTTACTCAAACCCGTCAATAATCCCACCAGACTTACTTACGGGGAGGACTTCTGATGGATTATTTAAAAGACGCGACGAGCATATATGTTGACGGCGCGAAGCTGAGCTTTATCCGCTGCGACGCTGAGGGCAACGAGCTTTCACCCGAGGCACTCGCGGCGCGGGGCTTTACAAACTCAACGATAGATTCTCTCGTGACCCAGACCGCCGGGCGCCTTGGGCTCTTCTCCGAGGACGACGGCAGCTTCTCCGACGGCTTCATCACGGGCTAACGCTAATCTCCGAATCAGACCGCGTGGAAACCCTGATTTCTATTGGAGACTAGTGCAAAATGGCAAAATCCAAGATGGCAAAGGTCGCGCCCGGCGCGAACAAATTTTTAATAGCCCTCTACATCCGCGTGTCCACGGACAGGCAGGCTGAGGAGGGCTATTCGATTGAAATCCAAAAGGAGCGGCTCGAGGCCTACACCAAAACCTTCGACGGCGAGGTGCGCTTCGAGCTGTATATTGACGACGGCTTCTCCGGCGCCTCGCTCGAGCGCCCCGCCATGCGGCGGCTTATCGACGACTGCTCCAAAGGCAGCCTCACCCACGTCTGCGTCTACAAGCTCGACCGTCTCTCCCGCTCGCAAAAGGACACCCTGCACCTCATAGAGGACGTGTTCCTCCCGAACAACATCGCCTTCATCTCCGTGCAGGAGAGCTTCAACACCGCGACGGCCTTCGGCCGCGCCGTCGTGGGCATCCTCTCCGTCTTCGCTCAGCTCGAGCGCGAGAACATCTATGAGCGCACCCGCAGCGGAATGCAAAAGCGCGTCGAAGCCGGGTTCTGGCCTGGCGGCGGCGGCACGCCCTTCGGCTATGACTACGATAAGCAGCAGGGAATCCTAGTCCCGAACGCGGACGCCGAAAAGGTACGCCGCGTCTACGAGCTGTACCTGCAGGGCTTCTCCCTCCAAGTCATCGCAGATATGCTGGGGCTCAAATACGAAAAGCTCGCCGCGCAAATTCTAAGCCGCAAGACCAACATCGGTCTCATAGAATATAACGGCGTGGAGTACCGCGGACGCCACGAGCCCATAGTCACGCCCGAAACCTTCGAGCGCGCAATGGCGCTCAAGGCGCTACGCAGCGAAAAGCGCCTCGTCACGACAACGCCCCACCTGCTCTCCGGCTGGATACGCTGCGGCGTGTGCGGCGCCAAAATGCGCTATCTGAAATGGGGCAAGGCGGGGTTCAAGCTCGTCTGCTACTCACGCCTGCAATCAAAGCCCTATCTGGTGCACGACCCCGACTGCAACAACGAATCCGTCTGGGCGGACGAGGTCGAAAAAACCGTAATCGAAGACGTTTTCGCCTTCACTTCCTCGGAAATCTCCCCCGGGAGCGCCTCATCGCGCTCGAAATCTCCGCAGGAGCTTTTGGAGAACAGCCGCGCAGAGCTAAAAACGCGCCTGAGGCGGCTCTATGACCTCTATTCCCGCGACGGCAACGAGCTGCTGCTCAGCACAATCCGTGACCTCACGCAAGAGCTCCAAACCGTCGAAACGCGGCTCGAGCGCGAAAAAGAAAGCTCCAAAGGCGCGCGTCAAGCACAGGAGGTGCGCCAGGCCCTCCTCAACGTGCGCTCCACCTGGCCCTTCATGGCAGAGCACGAAAAGCGCCTCCTCCTCGCCTCCGTCATCACCGGCATCACGATTACGCATTTCTCCGTGCGAATAGACTACAAGCTCTAGAGCTTGTAGTCTATTCGCACAATTGAGAATTGAGAATGCAGAATTGAGAATTAGTGGAGTCGCCTCCGGCGACAAAAATTAAATTATCGCGAAGCGATACATTCAATTGTCAATTCTCAATTATCAATTCTCAATTGGAAGAGATGGTGGAGCCGCTTATTGCGGCTCCACCATCTCTTCCTTCTCCGTCCTCGCCACCGATATCACCTTCGCGCCCTCACCGACGCGCATGAGCCTCACGCCCTGAGTCGCGCGCCCGAGCAGCGAAATACTCTCCGCCGCGACGCGGATAATCGTGCCGTCGTCCGAAATTACCAAAATATCGTCGTCGTCGGAAACCACCTTCACATCCGCGACATACCCGGTCTTGGCGGTGCAATTATAGTTGCGTATGCCGTACCCGCCGCGGTGCTGCGGCGTGCCGTCGGAGCCTCTTACATACTCCTCAATCGCCGTGCGCTTGGCATAGCCGTTCTCCGTGACACTCAGCAGCGCCGAGCCGCCCCCGGCCCTGCCCGCGCCGACTACATAGTCGCCCTCGCGCAGCTTTATCCCGCGCACGCCGACAGCGGTTCTGCCCATGCTCCGCACATCCGTCTCCGCGAAGCAAATCGCCGCGCCCTCGTGCGTCGCAATAAGAATGTTCTGCTTGCCATCCGTGAGCCGCACCGCAATAAGCTGGTCGCCCTCGTCGAGCGAAATCGCCCGAATGCCGATGTTACGAAGATTTTTCAAATCGCTCAGCCGAATACGCTTAACGGTACCGCGCTTCGTAATCATGGTGATATAAAACTCCTCCGCCATGTCGCGCACGTGCAGCATCGCGTTGACCCTCTCGCCCGGCTCAATCTGAATAAAGTTGATGATATTGACGCCCTTTGCCGCCCTGCCCGTCTCCGGAATCAGATAGCCCTTCTTGCGATAGCACCGCCCCGCGTCCGTGAAGAACAAAATATAGTCGTGCGTCGAAGCCGTAAACAGCGTCTCAACATAGTCCTCCTCGCGCGTTGTCATGCCGCGCACGCCGCGCCCGCCGCGCCCCTGACTGCGATACTCGCTGACCGGCATCCGCTTGATATAGCCCCCGTGCGTGAGGGTATATACGCACTGACACTCCTCGATCAGGTCCTCGACGTCGACCTCGTTCTCAACGAGCTCGATCTCCGTGCGCCTTGAGTCGCCATACTTATCGCGAATCTCCTCCAGCTCCGTTATGAGAACGCCCAGCAGCTTCTCATGGTCGCCCAGCAGCTCGTCATAATAGGCAAGCCGCGCCTGAAGCTCCTTATATTCCGCCTCCAGCTTCTCGCGGTTTAGCCCCTGCAGGGCAATCAGCCTCATCTCGCAAATGGCCTGCGCCTGCACCTCCGAGAGCGAAAACCGCTCCATCAGCCGCTCCCTTGCGTTGTCATAGGAGCTGCGTATAATCCTTATTACCTCGTCAATATTGTCCTGCGCTATGAGAAGCCCCTCTAAGAGATGCGCCCGCTCGAGAGCCTTACGCCTGTCATATTGGGTGCGCCGCGTGATAATATTCTCCTGATGGGCGATATATTCCTCTAAAATCTCCTTTAGCGATAATGTCTTGGGCTGCTTCTGGTCATTGACCAGCGCGAGCAGGATAATCCCAAAGGTCGTCTGCATCTGACTCTGGGCATAGAGCCGATTTAAAACCACCTGAGGATTGGCGTCCTTTTTAAGCTCAATTACAATCCGCATACCCTTCTTGCCGTCAGACTCGTCCCGCAGACCCGAGATACCCTCCAGCCGCTTGTCCTTGACCTGCTCGGCAATGTTCTCCACGAGCCTCGACTTATTCACCTGATAGGGCAGCTCCGTCACGATAATGCGAAGGCGCCCCGCGCCGAACTCCTCCGTCTCCGTGCGCGCGCGAACCTTAATCTTGCCCTTGCCGGTGGCATAGGCAGAGCGAATCCCGCTGCGCCCCATAATCGTCCCGCGCGTCGGAAAGTCCGGGCCCTTTATATGCTCCATGAGCTCGTCGAGAGTCGCGTCGGGATTTCGAATAACGCAAATCGTAGCGTCGATTACCTCCCGCAGATTGTGCGGGGGAATGTTCGTCGTCATGCCGACGGCAATGCCGGAGCTTCCGTTCACCAGCAGATTCGGGAAGCGCGAGGGCACAACCCTCGGTTCCTTCGTGCTCTCGTCAAAGTTCGGGTCCCAGTCGACCGTGTCCTTGTCAATGTCGCGGAGCATCTCATTCGTCAGCCGCGCCAGCCGCGCCTCCGTGTAACGATAGGCCGCCGGGGGGTCGCCGTCAATCGAGCCGAAGTTGCCGTGCCCGTCTACGAGCGGATAGCGCATGGAAAAATCCTGCGCCAGTCTCACCAGCGCGTCATAGACGCTCTGATCGCCGTGCGGGTGATACTTGCCCAAAACGTCGCCGACGCAGGTCGCCGACTTTTTAAAGGGCTTGTCCACCGTCAAGTTATTTTCATACATCGAATAGAGAATGCGCCGGTGCACGGGCTTGAGGCCGTCGCGCACGTCGGGCAGAGCACGCCCGACAATAACGCTCATGGCATATTCGATATAGGCGCTCTCCATCTCGTGCTCAAGGTTAATCTCGTTAATTCTCTGATTCGGGAAGGCAATGTCTTCCGGTTTATAATCCTTCATGTCCTTGCCTCCCTATATGTCAATATTGACTGCGCGAGCGGCGTTGCGCTCTATATATTCGCGGCGCGGCTCAACCTTTTCGCCCATGAGAAGGGTAAAAATCTCGTCCGCCCGAACTGCGTCGTCCATGGTAATGCGCTTGAAAATCCGCGTCTCGGGGTTCATTGTCGTGTCCCAAAGCTCTTCTGGGTTCATCTCGCCGAGACCCTTGTTGCGGCTGATGTCCACCTTCGCGTTGAGATTTTCCCCGCGCATCTCGGCGGAAATAAGGTCCCGCTCCTCATCCGAAAAGGCATAGCGCGTCACCTTCCCGCGCACAAGCTTATAGAGCGGGGGACAGGCTGCATAGACATAACCCCCGTCGATAAGAGGCCGCATGAAACGGAAGAAAAAGGTCAGCAGCAGCGTGCGTATATGACTTCCGTCAACGTCCGCGTCCGCCATAATCACAACCTTGTGATAGCGCAAGCGGCTCTCGTCAAAGTCGGTGCCTATACCCGCGCCGAGTGCCATAATAACGGGCGTAAGCTTGTCGTTGGCATATACCTTGTCGGCTCTGGCCTTCTCGACGTTGAGCATCTTGCCCCAGAGCGGCAAAATCGCTTGAAAGCGGCTATCGCGCCCCTGCTTAGCGCTGCCTCCCGCAGAGTCGCCCTCTACTATATAGAGCTCCGTCAGCGCGGGATCGCGCTCGTTGCAGTCAGAGAGCTTTCCCGGAAGCGTAGAGCCCTCCAGCGCGTTCTTCCGGCGTATACTCTCCCTCGCGCGTCTCGCAGCTTCTCTGGCACGGGAAGCAGTCATCGCCTTGTCGATAATCGCGCGCCCTACCGCCGGATGCTCCTCGAGATACCTGTCCAGCCCCTCGGAGACTATGGAGTTTACGAGCGTTCTCATCTCGGAGTTGCCGAGCTTCGCCTTGGTCTGCCCCTCAAACTGCGCGTCCGTGAGCTTGACGGATACAATCGCGGATAGCCCCTCGCGGCAGTCGTCGCCGGAGAGCTTCTCGTCGTTCTTAAACAGCCCCGTTTTCTTGGCGTAACTATTGAGAGTGTTGGTTAAGGCCCTTCGGAACCCCTCCTCGTGCATACCGCCCTCGGGAGTGTGTATGTTGTTAGCAAAGGAGAGGATAATGTCGTTATAGCTGTCCTCGTTATACTGCATAGCGATCTCCGCCATGCTGTCCTCCTTCGAGCCGGACATATATATGACCTCGCTGTGCAGCGGAGCCTTGTTCTTATTGATATACCTTACAAACTCGCGGATACCGCCCTCATAGTGCATATCGTGACGCTGGCTCTTCCCCTCGCGGCAGTCCTCGGTGGAAATTTTCAGCCCCGCGTTGAGGAAGGCCTGCTCGCGCATACGCTTGTGCAGGGTCTCATAGTCATAGACCGTGTCGTCAAAAACCTCCGCGTCCGGCTTAAAGCGCACAGTCGTGCCCCGGCAGTCGGACTGCCCGACTTCGGTCAGCTCCTTTGTTATGTCCCCGCGCGCGAAAGCCATAGAGTATTTCTTGCCGTCCTTGCAGACCTCGACCTCCAGCCACTCGCTCAGCGCGTTCACGACCGAGGCGCCCACGCCGTGCAGGCCGCCGGCGACCTTATAGCCCCCGCCGCCGAATTTCCCTCCCGCGTGCAAAACCGTATATACAACCTCGATAGCGGGGCGGCCGGTCTGCTCCTGAATGTCAACCGGAATTCCGCGCCCGTTGTCGGAAACCCTAATAATATCGCCCTCTTCGATAGTGACCTCAATCCTGTCGCAGTAACCGGCCAGGGCCTCGTCTATGGCGTTATCAACAATCTCATAGACCAAGTGGTGCAGCCCGCTCGTAGAAGTCGAGCCAATATACATGCCCGGCCTCTTGCGAACGGCCTCCAGCCCCTCAAGCACCTGAATCTGCGACGCGTCATATTCCTGTAAAATCTTATCCGTAATTTCTGCCATTAGTAAAATCTTCCTTCGCTATATTAAGTCTTGGGACTCCGCCCGTTTTAATAAAGTGCTGCTAGCTAACTGTGATAAATAAACCCGCTGCCCGCCTGTCGTCTGACAGACCACGAAGCTCTTGGGCAAATCCTCCGCTGCGTTTATAACCGCGCCTGCCTTCTGGGCTCTAGCCAGTGCCTCCCGCGTCAGATAAGAGGACGAGGCGTTGTCCAGATCGCAGATACAGACGACCGCCCTCTTCTCCACCAAAACGTCCTTACCCAGATGTAAGTACATCTCAAAAACCCCTCCATCCGTCATTCCGCTCGGCGGCGCAGCCGCCGTCATTCCGTGCAACTCCTCCGTCATTCCGTGCTTGACACGGAATCCCCCCGTTTTAGGGCGGAGATTGCGTGGGGGCCCGCAATGACGATGTCCACTCAAACAAGCCGCCCGCCTTCAACAGTGAACACCCTTCCGCCGGTTCTTCGGCGAATCTCCTCATCCTCACAGCAGGTGATGAGCGTCTGCCCCCCGCCTATACGGTTTAAAACAAACTCCTGCCTCGAGGAGTCCAGCTCGCTCAAAACGTCGTCCAAGAGCAGCACCGGGGTCTCTCCCGTGTCGAGCCTCGAGACCTCCCGCTCCGCCATTTTAAGCGCCAGAGCCGCGCTTCTGGTCTGCCCCTGCGAGGCGTAAGCACGCGCGGGAGAGTCATTTATAAAAATCTCCAGCTCGTCCTTGTGAATCCCGGAGAGCACGCTGCCGGACTGCAGCTCCGCCTCCCTATGAAGCCGCTCATGCTCCGATACCTGCTCATATATCTCCCGCGCCGTCGCGAAGGGGTCTGTCACCGTGCTGACCGTCTTATAACTCAGCTCCAGCTGCTCCCCGCCGGAGAGCTCGCTGTAAAGCGGCTTTGCCGACTCCCTCAGCTTGCGGATATAGGCCGCGCGATAGCGGATGAGCTGCGCCGAGGCGCGGCTGAGCGAATCTGAAAACTCGTCCAGCATATCGAGCATAGACCGCTTCTCCCGCCACTCTGTCAAAATCCGTTTCTTGTGGTCATAGAGCCGCGAATATTCCGCTAAAATCCGCGCATAGTTCGGACGCAGCTGCCCCAGCGCGATATCGAGAAAACGCCTGCGTCGGGCGGCTCCGTCCTTAATTATATTCAAATCCTCCGGCGAGAACAAAACAACCCTGAGCGCCTCGGAAAGCTCCGAGAGTGCAATTCTCGCCCCGCCGCTCTCGGCCTTTTTCTTAAGCCCCGCTCCGAAAGAGATTACAAGCTCCCTCTCCCGCTCCTGCGAAAAGATATTTCCCGAGACCCGCGCGAAGCTCTCCCCAAAGGAAATTAGCTCTTTGTCGTTGCGTGTGCGAAAGCTGTGCCCGCAGCTGAGAAAAAAAACGCTCTCCAAAAGATTGGTCTTGCCCTGCGCGTTCTTTCCGGCTATCACATTAATTCCCGGATCAAATTTCACGCTCTGCCGCTCATAGTTGCGAAAGCTCTCCAGAGTGATTTCCTCAACCCTCATTTTGCCCCTCTGAAACCCCTCTCACAACCACCTGAACCCCATCTAAAGCCACCCTATCGCCGTCCCTTAACTTGCGCTTTCTCTGGGTACAGGTTTCGCCGTTAACAGTGACCAAACCCTGTTGTATCAAGGCTTTTGCCTCCCCGCCGGAGGAGACCCGCGCCGAAAACTTCAAAAAGGCGTCTACGGGTATAAATTCGGTTGTAATGTCAATATATTCCAGATTTTCTTGCAAAGCAATTTCCTTCCGTTATTTAAATAAACAGAAAATAATTATAAATTAAACAAAAAATTTCAATTTACGCCTTTAATCTCACCGGTAAAATCATATATTTAAACGATTCATTTTTGTCCGCCGGCATCAGCACACAGGGCGCAGAAGCGCTATTTAGGCACACAATCAGCTCCTCCGAAGGAGCAGCTTTGAGCGCATCCTGCAAATACCGGTTGTTAAACCCTATCTCCAGACCCCCGCCGTCCCCATTATAACGGCAGATATCCTCGCCCTTACCAATCGCCGTAACGCAGTGCATAGTAACCCTCGAGTCCCCAAAAACACAGCGCAGCGGATTCTTCAGCCTGTCGTCAATGATGAGCGAAACCCTATCTACAGCCGACAAAAGCTCCGCGCGATTAACGGTCAATTCATGCTCAAAAATACTCGGAACAGCCTTATTATAGTCTAAAAACTCACCTTCTAACCGTCTTGTGATGAGCACATAGTTATTCACGGAAAAGGAAATATGCTTTGCCCCCAACACAATTTTAACCGCCTCGTCGGCGTCTGAGCACAGCTTTTCTAAATCCGACAGCGCGCTTCCCGGCACAATAAACCGGCAATCGAGCACCGCACTCTCGAGCGCCTCGCGCCGCAGAGCCAGCCTATAGCCGTCCACCGCAACCACGGTCAAACACCCGTTTTCCACAACAAAAAGCTCCCCTGTGTAAACCGGCCTCGCCTCGTTATCGCTGACTGCAAAAACAGTCTGATTTATCATCTTTTTCAGCGTCCCCTGCGGCAGAGAAATGCTCCCCTCCAAAACAACCGCCGGAAGCTCGGGATAGTTATCCGCGTCCGATCCCATAATCGAAAAATCGGCATTTCCGCAGAAAATTCTCACCATTTCACCGTCAGCGGACACCGTTACAATATCATCCGGCAGACTTCTAACGATATTATCCAGCAGCTTCGCCGAGAGCACAATACTCCCCCGCTCAGAAACATCCGCCACGAAGCTCGTATAAATACCCTTCACCAGATCATAACCCGTAATCTTCACTAAATCACCCGCGGACAGTAGTAGCCCCTCCAACACAGGATTCGGACTCTTTACCGCCGCCGCTCTCGCCGCGGTGGAAACCGCAGCCTGTAGCAGATATTTTTCACAGGTAAATTTCATCGCTTTTCTCCTCTCTCATATATACAGATAGAAATATATAAATAATATTTTAGTAGTAATAGTATTAGTAAAATTTTCTGTGGAGAACACGCAAAAACCAAGGTAGTCTCTACTGTTTCAATGTTGAAAACTTTACGAGAATAAACCCCTTTTATAAACACACAAAAACGAACATGAGTTGTCCAACCTTTTTCAACACGAAGTTTCCAACATCTCAACAGGCTACTATGACTACTATTGGACGTAGACTTCTAAACAGATAAAATAAAAGAAATTATTTTCCGTGCAGCGTATTGATATTACTCGTAATATCCCTAATAGTAATTCCCATCTTCGGGTCGTGCTCCAGCTGCTCCTCCACCTTGCGGATAGAGGTCAAAACCGTCGAATGGTTTCTGTCCTCATACTGCTCGCCGATGTCCTTGAGGGAAAGATTCGTTAGACTGCGCATGAGATACATCGACACCTGACGCGCGAAAGCCGTGCTCTTAGACCGCCTCTGCCCGCGCAAATCCTCCGGCACCAGCGAGTAATACCTCGCTGTCTCGTCGATAATTACATCGGGGCTTGGCACATAGGCGCCGATTCTGATAATATCCTTAACCGCGCGCTTGGCGGCGGCAACATCGACAACGTCGTTCAAAATGGAGTTATAGGCTGTCAGCCGCTTCACAACTCCCTCAATCTGGCGGATGTTGGCCTTAATCTCCTCCGCGATATACTCAATCACCTCGTCCGGCAGAACCATACCGAGCTGAGCCGCCTTGTTTCGGATAATCGCGACGCGCGTCTCGACGTCCGGCGGGGCAATGTCCGCCAGCAGCCCGCCCTCAAAGCGGGTGCGGAGTCTGTCCTCGAGCTTATTCATCTCCATCGGCGGCCGGTCAGAGGTGATTACTATCTGCTTGTCCGACTCATAGAGACTGTTGAAGGTGTGGAAAAATTCCTCCTGCGTCTGGGTCTTTCCGGCGATAAACTGAACGTCGTCCATCAAAAACAGATCCACATTCCTGTGCTTCCGGCGAAAATCCTCTGCCGAACCGGCCTGAATAGACTGAATCATCTGATTTGTAAAATCGTCGCCCTTTACATAGACAATCTTCGCGGCGGGGTTCTGCTTGTGAATTTTCTGACCGATAGCCATCAGCAGATGCGTCTTGCCCAGCCCCGAGTTACCGTAGATAAACAGCGGATTATAGACAGTCCCCGGGTTGTCCGCGACCGCCAGAGCCGCCGCATGAGCGAATTTATTAGAAGGCCCCACGACAAAGCGGTCAAAGGTATAGCCCGCCATCTCCGGAAGAGAGTCATCCGACTCCGCCGAGACCTCATAGTCGTCCAGCTCGTCCCCGGCTAGAACCAAAATCTCAAAGGGACAGGAAAATAGCTCCGAGAGCGTGCGCTCGATAATAGCCGAAAAGCGCTGAGTGATGATGTTGCGCTTAAACTCCGTGTTCGTGTGGAGAACCAGCCTGTTATTAGTGAGCTCAACAGGCAGGCAGTCCGAAAACCAGGTGCTTATAGAGGTACTGGTCAGCTCATTCGAGAGCGAATCCATAATATTTGCCCAAATTTCATTCAGCGAATCCATGTTTATGTCCCCATTTATAAGAAAGCTTCAAGCCGCAAAAACCACAATCTAATACCCGTCCAGTATACCAAAAAATCCCCACAATTACAAGTCCTATTTTCAGATATAAATATAATAATGTATAGGAAACGAAAGGCACAAAACCATAGCGGTTTAAACAAAGAAACGCGATGCAACGACATAATCCGCATGGAAACAGTTGGGGGGACAAAGAGAAATAATTGGTGTAAGGAAAGCGGCAGGAAAAGCCCCGCGTAGTTAGCTTTAGTATATAATAAATCGAACTCACGAAATGTCGAATGCGTTTGATTTTCAAGGTAAATTGTGCTATGCTAAATTAGTTCAGCTGATGATGTCCAATACAGCAACCGGGGGTAACAAAATGATTTCAGATTATTTTACTTCAAATGATATAGAACCTCGTTTTATTTGTGGTAATTCCCTTGAAGTATTAAAGGAATTTCCCGATAACTGTATTGATATGGCTATGACAAGCCCTCCATATTGGGGTAAGAGAGAATATGTTATCGCCGAAAGTATAGGGTTAGAAAAAGATTATAATGAATACATTGAGAAAATGTTAAGCATCTTTGAGCAGGTACAAAGAGTATTAAAAATAAACGGAAGTTTTTGGTTAAACATCGGTGATTCATACCTTAATAAAAACCTATTAGGCTTACCGTGGAGAGTTGCAATCCGTATGTGCGATGAGCAAGGGTGGATACTGCGCAATAGTGTTGTCTGGAACAAGGTTAAGGGCGCGCCAGACAACTCTTTGGATAAGCTGCGAAATGTGCATGAAATGCTATTTCATTTTGTTAAGTCAAAGAAATACTACTACGATGTTTCCGCGGCGAGAAAAGAACCGTTAAAAGCGAAAGTGCAAAATGGTGCGGTTGTATCTGCGACAGGTGTAACTGGCGTTCGATATAAACGGCAAATTGAGCTATCGACAGTATTAACAGACGAACAAAAGCAATCTGCTTTTTTTGAACTAACTGCCGTTCTTGATTCGGTTCGTAATGGGGAAATTGAAGATTTCAGAATGATAATTAAAGGACAACAGCGTACTACACATTCAAATTCAACCAAGGTTTCAGGAAGAGCAAAAGAACTTGAAACAAAGGGCTTTTACTTTTTGAAATATCACCCGGACGGAGCTAAATTAGGAGATGTATGGGATATTATTCCCGAAGATACACAGGGAAGGAAATTGCATTTTGCGCCTTACCCTGCTGACCTGTGCAGAACGCCAATACTTACAACGTGTCCTGCAAATGGCGTTGTTTTAGACCCGTTTAGCGGAACAGGGACAACAATGGCGGTTGCATATGAAAGTGGCAGAAAATCCGTTGGCATTGAAATAGCGCAGGAATATATTGATTACGCGGAAGAAAGGATCGGAATAAATGAGCAAAATCAAGGATTTCTTTGGTCTGTATACCAAGCGAAATGATGTTGACTGGCAAAAGGTATTGCGCGAACAGCAATGCCCTTATACAGGGAAGAAATGCGTAAAAGTCCGCAAGAGCAATCCGAGCGTATCAATTGGTGTATGCACGGTAAATTATAGCAAGTTTAGCGAAGTAATGATTTGTCCTCACCGCTTGTTAGAGCGACGGCAAATATTTACCGATTGTGTGCACTTGCTTACACTACACGAGCCGGGAAATGAACTCCATCTTTTGCCTGAGGTAGCTATACCCGGCGGGAGTGTAGATTATTTTTTGGTTTCTGTTCATAACGAAAAAGTAGTAGATTTTGTGGGTATTGAATTGCAAACATTAGATACTACAGGCAGTTTGTGGAGCGAACGAGCTGCTTTGCTTTCTGAAAAAGGACTTCACGTTAAAAAAGAAGAATTGTCTGCAAAAACATTCGGCATGAATTGGAAAATGTCTGCTAAAACGATACTTATTCAAATGCACCACAAAATACATACTTTTGAGCATTTAGACAAACACTTGGTTTTAGTAATACAAGAGTGTTTCCGCGACTATATGTCACGAGAATTTAGCTTTTCGCATATGCAAACCGCCCGTCAAGGTGATTCGTTTCACATTCATTCCTATTCTCTTGACGAAGTAAACAATATGGCATTGAAGCTGCATTTAAGCAATCGGATTAGTACGGACGCAAACGGTATTGCACAATGCCTTGGACTCCAAGCAGAAGCAAAAGTTGACTTAGACAGAATAATCAGCTATATTCAAGCACGAATTTCCGAAAAAACTCTTTTCACTCCCGTATAAATCCTCTTGCTTTCGACATCGCTTTCCTGTATCATATAATCTAGCTCCCCGGGGTGACCCGTTTGGGGGACAATTGCGCGTTCCCGCGTTTTCTGAGGTAATCAATGCAAACTCTCACCGAGGCGATATTTCTCGACAAAAACCTAGCCGCGCTCCCGACCTATGTCGAAGGGGGCGCGCTTCCCGCGCTCATCGTCGGGCCGGGCGAGCCTGCGCGAGCGACTCTCTGCGCCGCCCTGCGTGAGCGCACAAAAAGACCCGTCTTCATAATCTGCGCGGACGAGGCCGCCGCAGGGAGAATCTCCGGCGATTTAGAGCGGGTGCTGGGAGAGACGCCGCTAAAGCTGCTCGAGCGCGACTTTAATTTTTACGGCGCCGAGGGAGTCTCCCGCGACGCCGAGAGAGCTCGGTTAGCTACGCTCTCGAGCCTCGCGGAGGAAACCGCCGGAGTCGTCGTCAGTACGGTTTCGGCACTGCTCCAACGCACCGCGCCGAAGGAAAGGCTGCTCAAGGCCGTCCTGCGCCTTCAAGAGGGAGGAGAAATTTCCCCCGAAGCCGCCGAGGCGGCTCTTTTGCGCTGCGGCTATTCCCGCAGCTTTCAGGTAGAGGCTCCGGGGCAGTTCTCGCGCCGAGGCGGAATCTTGGACTTTTACTCCCCGGCCTACGAAAAGCCCGTCCGCTGTGAATTCTGGGGCGACGAAATCGACTCTCTGGGCTTCTTCGAGCCGGACGCCCAACGCCGCACGGAGCGCATAACCCACTGCGAGGTACTGCCCGCCTGCGAAATTCTCCCCGCCCTCGGCGACGACGAAATCTTGGGGGAAAAGCTCTGGGCGCTCATAAAAACGACCGAGAAGCAGGGCAAAACGAAGCTCGCGCAAACCCTGCGCGAGGACGCCGAAAAGCTCTCGGAGGGTTTAGATATCGCGGCTGCAGACCGCTACGCCGACCAGATTTACCCCGAATTTGCAACCGCAATCGACTATATCCACGAGGACGCCATAGTTTTTCTCGACTCCCCCGGAAAAATCAGCGAGAGCGCGGCGGTTTTTGCCCGACAGCAAGCCGAGGCCGTAACCCTTCTCATCGAGAGCGGACTGCTCGTCGGCAAGTCCGCGCGCTTTACCCTGCCTTGGGAGAGCGCTGTGCTTCAGCTGGAGCGCTTCGCCGTTATAATGGGAGACTCCTTCATAACCGGGCGCCAGAGCCTCGAGCCGCGCAGTATAATAAACGCGCTCGTAAAGCAGCTGCCGGGCTACGGCGGCTCCCTTGAGACCGCGCTCGACGACGTTCGCCATTACGCCGCCGCGAGCTTTAGAACCGTCGTTCTCGCGTCAGACGCCCGCCGTGCCGCGCTTCTCGCGGAGAAGATAAAAGAAGCGGGGCTCCCAGTCGCCCTCGATCTGGAGCTTAGTTCTCTGCCCGAGCCGGGATGTGCCCGCGTCGCCCTGGGCTCGCTCTCCGCCGGTTTCGAGCTGCCGGACGCGCGCTTTTCCGTCCTGACCGACAATCAACTGCTCGGCGGTGGCCTGAGACGGCACAAAAAGCCCAAAAAATCCGCTAAGGGCGCGGGAATCGCAAGCTACATGGACCTCACCGTCGGCGACCTCGTGGTGCACGAGCACCATGGTCTCGGCCGCTTCGCGGGAATCTTCAAAATGCCGGTGGACGGCGTGGAGAAGGACTATATAAAAATCAGCTACGCGGGGTCTGACAGTCTCTATGTCCCCGCGACAGCCCTAGACCTCGTCTCGAAATACATAGGCGGCGGGGGAGAGGACCGCATAGTCCGCCTGAATAAGCTCGGCGGAACGGACTGGGCGCGGGCAAAGAGCCGCGCGAAGGCCGCCGCGAAGGAGCTTGCCCAGGGTCTCGTAAAGCTCTATGCCGAGCGCAGCCGCCTCGAGGGTCACGCCTTCGCGCCGGACAGCACCTGGCAGACAGAGTTTGAAGAGCACTTCGGCTGGCAGGAGACCGAGGATCAGCTTAGATGCTCGGAGGAGATAAAGCGCGACATGGAAAAATCCGTCCCGATGGACAGACTTCTCTGCGGCGACGTCGGCTACGGCAAGACAGAGGTTGCCCTGCGCGCCGTCATGAAGTGCCTGCTGGACGGCAAACAGGCGGCGATTTTGGTGCCGACAACGGTGCTGGCACAGCAGCACTTTCAAACCGCCATGCAGCGTTTTCACGGTTTCCCCGTGGAGATAGAGCTGCTAAACCGCTATCGCACCCCCGCCCAAGTCAGGCAGACCCTCACAAATCTCAAGCTCGGCAAAACCGACCTCGTAATCGGCACTCACAGGCTGTTGCAAAAGGACGTCGTCTTCAAATCGTTGGGACTTCTTGTCGTTGACGAGGAACAGCGCTTCGGCGTCGGACACAAGGAGCGGCTAAAGGAGATGAGCCGTCAGGTCGACTGCCTCACCCTCACCGCGACGCCCATACCCCGAACGCTCAACATGGCGCTCTCGGGTCTGCGCGATATGTCCACAATCGAAGAGCCCCCGCGCGACCGCCAGCCGGTGCAGACCTATGTTATGGAGCACGACTGGGGCGTCGTCTGCGATGCGCTCCGCCGCGAGATAGCAAGGGGCGGTCAGGCATATTACATCCACAACCGCATAGAGACCATAGACCGCGCCGCCGCAAGACTGCGCGAGAGACTCCCGGATGCGCGCTTTGCCACCGCCCACGGGAAAATGGATGAGCAGCAGCTCTCCGGCGTCATGGAGAGCTTTGTCGGCGGCGAAATCCAAATCCTCGTCTGCACGACGATAATCGAAACCGGCATGGACATACCCAACGTAAACACCCTCATAATAGAGGACGCCGACAAGCTGGGGCTGGCACAGCTGCACCAGCTTCGCGGCCGCGTCGGACGCTCGACCCGCCGCGCCTCGGCATATCTGACCTTCCGCAAGGACAAGGTCCTAACCGAAATCGCCGAAAAGCGCCTCGGCGCCATCCGCGAATTTGCAGAGTTCAACTCCGGCTTCAAAATCGCAATGCGCGACCTCGAGATTCGCGGCGCGGGCAATCTTCTCGGCGCGGAGCAGAGCGGCCACCTCACGGACGTGGGCTACGATATGTATCTGCGCCTGCTGGAAGAGGCCGTGCTCGAGGAGCGCGGCCTGCCCCCGCGCGTGCGCTCAGAGTGCAGCGCGGATATTTCCGTCTCGGCAAATCTCCCCGACAGCTACGTAGAAAGCCAGGAGCAGCGCATGGATCTCTACCGGCGAATCGCCCTCATCCGCACGGAGGAGGAGGCCGACGACATGACCGACGAGCTCATCGACCGCTTTGGCGAGCCGCCGTCGCCCGTAATCGCGCTCATAAATGTCGCCCTCCTGCGCGGCGAGGCGGCGAAGGCCGGAATAATCGAAATCTCCCAGAAGGAGGGGCGGCTTCGCTTTACCCTTGCGCAGTTTGACCTGGAGACCGTCTCCGCTCTGGAGCAAAGAGCAGACTATAAAGGCCGCCTTAAGGTCGAGCCGGCCGCAAAGCCCACCCTGAGCCTAAAGCTGCGCTCAAACAAGCAGATAATAGAGCAAGCGCGGCGCTTCATCAAAGCTTACGCCGAAGCGCGGATAACAGATAATAGCTCTCTTCCACCTTCGTCATTGCGGGCTTGACCCGCAATCCCCCCGTATAGAGGACAGAGGCGGAAGCCGTAGGGGATTCCGTGTCAAGCACGGAATGACGGAAAAACCGCACGGAATGACGGGGTGAGGGGCAGATAATAGATATTGTTTACAAAATAGCACTTGCGAAGAACGCCAACAGGTGATACACTTTTCCGGCGACAGAAAGCCCACTAAAGGAGATAATATAATGAAAAAGAAAATATTGCCGCTTGTTCTGGCCGCGCTGCTGTGCGTCGCAGCCTTCACCGGCTGTCAGAGCAGCGAGCTGAAGGCATATTCGGACGAAGCCGCGGAGTCTACGGACCCCGCAGCCGAAGCCAGCACCGAACCCGTGATGGTCACGGATTACACCCCCGTGTATGAGAGCTATCCCCCGGACACGGTCATGGTCACCGTAAACGGGCTGGATATCACTTGGGGGGACCTGTTCTCATGGTACTACCGCGATGTTACCAGCGTAGAGTCCTACTACGGCCCGATTACGGACTGGGACGCCGCGTCAGCCTTTGACGAAACCCAAACCTACCGCGAGTATATTACCGCAAGCGCCCTCGAAATGGAAAAGCTCTATCGCGTCGTGGAGAGCCACGCTGCGCAGGAGGGCGTGGAATTGACCGAGGAAGACCTTGCGGATATCGAGGAGGCCTGGGAGAACAATGTCGCCAGCTCCGGCGGCACTGAGGAGGACTACATCAAATCCCTCGAGAGCACATTTCTCTCCCGTGAAAGATTTGATTATCTGACTCGGACAAGCGCGCTGGCACGCGCCCTTCAATATGACAAATACGGCGAGAATGGCGAAAAGCTCTCCGATGAGGACGTCTTAGCGAAGGCCAATGAGATGGAATATATGCGCGCCAAGCACATCCTGTTCAAAACCACAGACGACGAAGGCGCCCCCCTGTCGGACGAGGAAATCGCCGAAAAGCGCGCGCAAGCCGAAACCCTCCTCGAGGAGCTTTCCGCCATAACAGACTACGACGAGCTTGGCAAAAGGTTTGACGAGCTGATTGTGCAATACGGCGAGGACCCGGGAATGATCAGCTATCTGGACGGCTACACCTTCCTGCCCGGCGAGATGGTAGAGTCCTTTGAAACCGCGACGAAGGAGCTGGAGCCGGGAGAAATCTCCGGCATAGTCGAGAGCGACTACGGCCTCCACATTATCCTCCGCCTGAAGCTCGGAGCCAACCTCGCCGTAGAGGCCACCGGCGAAACCTTGGCATATTTTATAGCTCAGGAGCTTTTCAACACCGAAATGGAAAACTGGGAAGAGGCCGCCGAGGTGGTCTTCTCGGAGGAGTACGAGTCAATGGACCTCGCCGCCCTGTTTGCCAAAGCAGTTACCAAAGAAGCAGAGGGATAATTGATAATTGAGAATTGAGAATTGACAATTATTGAGCCGCAAAGCGGCACATAATAATCGCGCACGGCGCGGGACGATGAAAGGGCTACCTTAAATGAAAGGCAGCCCTTTTAAATCTTGTCGCGCTTCGCGCGACACCATTAATTGTCAACTGTCAATTGTCAATTATCAATTGCGGCGGCGTCGCGCGCCGCCACCGCCAGCGCGTCGCAGCGATTATTCATCTCACTATCCCCGTGCCCCTTCACCCAAAAAATCTTCACCTTATGCGCGGAGAGCAGAGCGTCCAGCTCCTGCCAGAGATCGGGGTTTTTAAGCTCGCCGTCCTTGCGCCGCCAGCCCCGCGCCTTCCAGTTCGGAAGCCAGCGCATATTGACGGCGTTGGCGATATACTGCGAGTCCGTATACAGCGCCACCTCGCACTGCTCCTTCAATGCGCGAAGCGCGGATATAACCGCCAGCAGCTCCATGCGATTATTCGTGGTCTGTTTCTCCCCGCCGGACAGCTCCCGCTCAAACTCGCCATAGAGAAGTATCGCCCCCCAGCCGCCCGGCCCCGGATTGCCGGAACAGGCGCCGTCCGTATATATTACAACCCTTTTCATCTAAAACTCCGAGGAGCCGACCGTGCGCGGATGCGGCAGAACGTCTCTTATATTCGAGACCCCCGTGAGATACATAATGAGCCGCTCAAAGCCCAGCCCGTAACCTGCGTGGCGGCAGGAGCCGTAACGGCGCAGATCAAGATACCACCAATAGTCGTCCGGGCAAAGCCCAAGCTCCTCCATACGCGCAAGAAGTACGTCCAGCCGCTCCTCACGCTGAGAGCCGCCGATAATCTCGCCCACCGCCGGCACCAGACAGTCCGCCGCCGCAACGGTTTTTCCGTCCTCATCCACGCGCATATAAAAGGCCTTTATCTCCTTGGGATAATTTGTCACAAAAAGGGGCTTCTTAAATATCTTCTCCGTCAAATATCTCTCGTGCTCCGTCTGCAAGTCGCAGCCCCAATACACCGGATACTCAAACTCCGACAGGTGCTGCTCCAGCAAGGAGACCGCCTCCGTATAGGTGACGCGCCCAAACTCGCTGCCCGCGACAAAGCGCAGCCGCTCAAGAAGCTCCTTGTCCACGAAGCTGTTAAAAAACTCCATCTCCTGCGGGCAACGCTCGAGCACCGCGTTGATGACATACTTAATCAGAGCCTCGGCGTTGTCCATATAGTCGGAGAGGTCGGCAAAGGCCATCTCCGGCTCAATCATCCAAAACTCGGCGGCGTGCCGCGCCGTGTTGGAGTTTTCCGCGCGGAAGGTGGGACCAAAGGTATAGACGTCGCTGAAGGCCATGACGAAGTTCTCGACATTCAGCTGACCCGAAACCGTCAGGTTCGTCTCCTTGCCGAAAAAGTCCTGACTGTCGTCGACGCTTCCGTCTTCTTTTCTCGGCGGCTTGTCGACGCTCAGCGTCGTCACGCGGAACATCTCGCCCGCGCCCTCGCAGTCGCTGCCCGTTATAATCGGCGTGTGGACATATACAAAGCCGTTTTGCTGGAAAAACTCATGAATCGCCCCGGCGGCTACGCTGCGCACCCTAAACACCGCCGAAAAGAGATTCGTGCGCGGCCGCAGATGCGCGATAGTGCGCAGATATTCAAGGCTGTGCCGCTTCTTCTGCAGAGGATAGTCCGGCGTCGAGACCCCCTCGACGAATATCTCCGTCGCGTGCAACTCAAAAGGCTGCTTGGCGTCGGGCGTGAGAGTAAGAGTGCCCTTGACAATCAGAGCCGCGCCGACATTCTGCCTTGTAATCTCATCATAATTAGAAAGGCTGCCCTTCTCCAAAACAACCTGCAGGCTCTTGTGGCAGCTCCCGTCGCTCAGCTCAATAAAAGCAAAATTCTTCATGTCGCGCAGCGTCCGCACCCAGCCGCAGACGGTAAGCTCCCTATCTGTAAAGCCCTCCGCCCCCGCATAAATGGCGGTAATTTTCGTTCTTTTCATAGTTATTTCTCCATTCGCTTGAAAATCCAATCACAATCAAGTATTATACAGGTATTGGAATATTTTTTCAATAGTTTGCCCATAGATATTTCAACTATCCGGCTACTATTCTACGATATGAGGTGGCGATCATGCAAACCTCCGCCGAGCAAAGAAAGCGCGCTCTGATAATAGCGATTATACTCGCGGCGATATTCTTAGCGTCGCTCGTGCCGCTGCTGTCGCTGGCGCGATATAACCGCCCCGTCCTAGACGACTACAGCTTCGCCTGGCAGCAGGCGATAAATATAAGACAGGGACTGAGCTTTCCGGGCTTGCGCGCGGCGATAGAGAATGTCTCGAGATACTATTACGGCTGGCAGGGCACCTTCACGGGCATAGCCGCCATGACCCTGCGCCCCGGCGTCGCGGACTACCGGCTCTACACGCTGTCGACGGCCATCCTGCTCGCTGCACTCATTTTCTCAACGCTCTTTCTCCTGCGCAGCACAAAATTATTTAACTGGACTCAGACCCTCCTCGTCGGCGCGCCGCTGCTCTTTCTCGCCGTGCAATATGTGCCGAATATCAGAGAGGCGTTTTTCTGGTACAACGGCTCGGTGCTCTACACCCTCCTATATTGCGTCCAGCTCGTGTGGCTGGGTCTCGGTCTGCGCCTGTTTAAACGAGAGGGCAGAAGCAAAGCGCTCACGGCGGCGGTGCTCATTTTGTCCTTTATACTCGGCGGGGCAAACTATATAACCGCGCTGCTCGGCGTGCTGTTCGCCGCGGCAATCGCCGCCTGCGCCTTTATGTTCAAAAAATCCCGCGCCCAAAAGACGGTGTTTGTCTTAAGCTTTGTCCTCGCCCTCGCGGGGCTGGCAATAAGCGCCGCCGCCCCGGGTAACGCCGTAAGAGGCGCCGCCCTCACGGGTCTGTCCCCCGTGAGCGCGATCATAAAATCCTTCTTATACGCGGGGCGGGACCTTCTTTACTGGACAGACCCGAGCACACTTTTGGTAATAGTCGCGCTCCTGCCCCTCTTCGCCCGTGCCGCCGAGCGCAGCGGCTATAAATTCAAATATCCGCTGCTCGTAATGCTTGCGTCCTTCTGCTTCTTCGCCGCACAAAACACCCCCGCGCTCTTCGCTCAGGGCGAGGCGAGCGCGGGTCGTATGCGCGATATAGTGTGGTTCATGTATCTCTGGCTGGTCTTCGGCAACGCCTTTTACCTGACCGGCTGGCTGGTCAATCGCCTGCCGGAGGAGAAGCTGTTCGGCAAAAAGCGCACATACCTCGCCCTCGTCGCCGTCGCGCTCGCGCTCTGCGCCGTCCGCTGGGAGAACACCTCGGGGGTTACCGCCGCCGTCTGCGCGGAGGAAATGTCGAGCGGTCGGGCTCAGCTCTACGCGCAAAAGTGGGACGCGCGCCACGAATATCTCACCGCCGCGCCGGAGCGCGACGTCGAGCTGGAGGCAATTCTGGACGAAAACTCCCCCTACGCCACAATCGCGCCGGACTCCGACATCCAAGAGTCCCCCGACTGGTGGTACAACCAAGCCCTCGGCTATTTCTACGACAAAGATACTATAAGGTTAAAAACCTCATAGCCTCCCCCGTCCCGCCCTCAGGCGTTTTATAACCCGTCGCCATCGGCGACTCAATAATTGTCAATTGTCAATTGTCAATTCTCAATTCTCAATTGGTTTTCTCCCCGCTGCTAACTTCCCCCGCTATATCCATGTCAAACAGCGCCGCGACCTTCTCCGCGTTATCTGTTTGACCTAGCGCCCACATCAGCTTCACGGAGACAGCCTCTGTCGTCATGTCCCGCCCGGAGATAACGCCCTCGGCAAGAAGCCGCCTGCCCACCTCATAGATCGACAGGTCGCAGCGCTCATAAAGGCACTGACTGCACACCACGACGCTCAGCCCGGCCTTAATGACCTGCCGCAGCGCAGAGAGCAGATCGCGGTCAATATAGTGCAGACCGCCCGCCCCGAAGGCCTCGATCACAAGCCCGCGATAGCCCATATCTAGGAGCGTCGTGAAAATCTCAGGCCGCGTCCCGGGCAGCAGCTTCAAAATAAAAACGTCGGTGCTCAGCTTATCGAAAAGAGCCGTCTCGCCCGCGGAATAGTCGGCAGGCCTGTCAAACACGCGCAGCCCGTCCGAATACATTCTGGCGAGATAGCCGGTGTTGAGACTCTCAAAGGCGTTAAAGCCCATGGTAGACACCTTGACGGCGCGGGTACCGGCGATAAGCTTTCTGTCAAAGGAAACGCTTACCCCGACAATGTTGTGCCGAATGGCCTCAACCGCCGTGTGGAGATTGACGACGGCGTCCGAGAGCGGACTGCTTATCGGAAGCTGCGAGCCGGTCAAAACAACGCTCTTTTTAAGCCCCCTCAGCATAAAAGACAGCGCACAGGCGGTATAGGCGAGGGTGTCCGTGCCGTGGGTTATAATTATCCCGTCGCAGCTCGGCAAAAGCTCATAAACGCGCCGCGCTATGAGCTGCCAGTGCTCCGGCTGAATGTTAGAGCTGTCCAGATTCAAGAGAGTTTCGTGAACAAACTCACATTCCGCGTTTGTGTCGCGCAGATAATCGAGAATACTCTCCGCGTCATGAGCCGGCGTCAGCCCGTTCTCCGTCAAATGAGACCCGATAGTCCCGCCGGTTGTAAGAAAAACAATTCTGCTGTGCATATCCGCCTCCGAGTTTAATTTTAGCCGCGCTTCAAAACCACCGTCATTCCGGGCTTGACCCGGAATCCCCCACGGCTACGGTATACCAAGGAATCTCTGGGAGATTGCGGGTCAAGCCCGCAATGACGAAGGCGGGAGCCCACTATTATCTGCCCTAATTCGCCTTTCCATGAGCACCACGTTGCGCCAGACCCCATTGCGATCCTTCGCCAGCCGCTCGCGGAACCCGATGCTTCTGAAGCCGCACTTCTCGTGCAGAGCAATACTGCCCAGATTCTCCTGGAAAATAACCGACTGCAAGGACCAAAACCCCGCCTTGTCGCTCTCGGCACACAGCTCGCGCAGCAGAGCCTCGCCGACGCCCTGCCGCTTGTGATTGACGTCGACATAGACGCTCAGCTCCGCGACCCCCTTGAAGCAGGCTCTGTCCGAATATGGCAGCAGCGCCGCCCATCCGGCAACCCCCCTGTCCCCCTCTGCAACCAGCCTACACCCCCTCAGGTGCGCCCTGTCCCACACCTCAAAAGACGGCAAAACCGTCTCAAAAGTTGCCATATCGGACAAAATCCCCTGATAATATATCTCGGCGACCCGGCTCCAGTCGCCCTTTTCCATCTCCCTAATTGCAATATCCAATTCATTCCACCCCCAATAGTATGCCTATTTTACAACATAATTGTACCCGTATATGCAAATAAACGCAAGCTAAACTAAAAGCTCTTTCAAGTTGTACCCCTAAAATCAAAGCCCCCGTCAATCGACGGAGGCTTTATTATATGTTGGCATTGACCTATTTTCCCGGGCCGTCACCAGCCAAGTATCGTGGGCACGGGTGAGCTTAACTGCCGTGTTCGGAATGGGAACGGGTGGACCCTCACCGTTAAAAACACCAACTAATAAACAAAATGAAAAAAATGAAAGAAATAAACCTAAGATAAAATAAACCTAAACAAAATGCGCTTTTACCAATTATCTAATATCTTTTATCTATTATCTATTATCTGCAAACCGGCGGTTTGCTGGTGACCCGTGGGAGAGTCGAACTCCCGTTTGCGGCGTGAGAGGCCGCCGTCTTGACCACTTGACCAACGGGCCTTGGTAAGTTCAATTGACAATTGAGAATTGACAATTGAGAATTGTTAACATCAAATCGGGCATTAACACTCAACGGACATTGAATTGACAATCAGTAATATCTAAACCGAATTTGGTTTTACACGAACAACCTTCAATCCAGATTAATTGTCAATTCTCAATTCTGAATTCTCAATTGAATCTGGTACACCTTCAGGGACTCGAACCCTGGACACCCTGATTAAGAGTCAGGTGCTCTACCAACTGAGCTAAAGGTGCCCGGTAGGGCAATTAACAATTGAGAATTGACAATTGAGAATTATTAACATCAAATTGGGCTTGAGCATTCAACGGACATCGAATTGACAGGAACTCAGTTTAACACGAGCAATCTCAAATCCAAATTAATTCTCAATTCTCAATTCTGCATTCTCAATTGCTTTTTCTTTGCACCTTGAAAACTGAATGGAGGGTTGTGGGGTCACATAGCAAGGCTGCCT
>JAISHS010000036.1 GCA_031262405.1 Oscillospiraceae bacterium
CAGAGCGAAGCGTCATTGGGCCCCTTCTTTGGGGGATTTACAAGGGGGACATTTCTTCGCAAAGAAAGTCCCCCTTGTACGCTGCCCGCGCAGGGCGCCCGTCCGGCGAGGACGCCCCGCCGTGGCAACGGCGACGTCTCCGCTGCTCCTGATGGAGCGGCTACTCACGTCCCCGCCGCAGGGCGGCGGAAAAATGCTGGCGCGCGGAGCGCGGGCGTTACTCATACTGCGTGTGATAGGATATACGCCTTTATTTTTGCGTACTCCGTGCCGGTGATGTGCAGGCCGTCGTAGGCGGCGGATTCCGGGATGAAGCCGTTTTCGACTTGGAGATGGTCGAAGACATTGAGATAATACAGGCGGTTTTCGCGGCAGAGACGCTTTATGACGTCGTTGTACTTTAGGATATTGTCGCGGGAGAGATTTGCCGAGGATTCTGAGTAACCTTGAGTTACGGGGGTGAAGGAGAACAGATAAATCTTCGCATTCGGTTGGGTCTGGCGGACAAGGTCGATAACGGCGTCGAGATTCGAATAGAAGCTATCCCGATGATAGGCAGCCGTACCGGCTTCGTTTGCGCCGAGCATTATGTAAACCTTGCCGTAGTCGTTTTCATCCATAGCCTCCGCGAGAGTTCCGACGCCGTTCTCGTTGCCCTCCACGGGAAAGCTCGTATAGGTCATAATGCTTCTGGCGGATGCGCCGTTGAAAGCATAGAAATCGGTGTTCGGAAGCTTGAACGCGGTCTGCATACCGACGATGAGCGAGTGGCCGATAAAGCAGGCGTCGTCAAGATAGGACGCGGAAACGGCAGAACCGGCGGGGGCGGGCGCGCCCCAGATGTAGTTGCCGCTGGCATCAAAGGAAGGCTCATTGGCGGGGGTGTAGCCGATTGCCAAAATGAAGCGCATGAGCATGGCGGAGACCTCGGCGCGGGTGGCGCCGGAAGTGGGTCTGAAGGTTCTGTCCGGATAGCCGTCTATGACGCCGGCGCGCTGCATTGCGGTAACGGCGACGGCATACTCGGGATTGACCTGCGAGGCGTCCGTGAAATTTATCGGATCCTTAGTAGCCTTCATCTCGTAGTTGCGGCTGAGGGCGTAGTTATAGAGCATGGAACAGATTTGCTCGCGGGTTATCGCGGCGTGGGGAGAAAAGGTGTCATAGCCGCTTTTGTCGGCGATGCCGGAGTTGTAAGCCCAATATACGTAACCGGCGAAATACTCGTCTTCGGGCACGTCTATAAACAGCGCAATAAGAGGCTCCATCAGGTCTGCGCGGATATAGCCTTCCTTGCCGTCATAGTTTACATAATACCAACTATATGAGGGGTCGTCGAGGTCATCGGCCATTCCAATTATGTAAACCTTGGTATTAATGTCCAGCGTGGCGATTATGTTGCTTTCCAGAATTGTCGGCTCGCTTCTCATGCGCACATCGTCTTTCGTGACGATGCCGGAGTCCTTCTCAGGGACGGTGGGGGTGACTTTTCCGTAGCGCCCGAGGACGGTAACAAACATACCGCGCTCCATCGTGCTTTGCGGGGAGAAGGTGGAAGAGCTTGTCCCGTTGAACATATTCTTTTCAATTACGAAATTCACGGCGGAATAGAACCAGTCTCCGCTTTGTATGTCGCCGAAGTCCGAGACCGACACGGCGATGGCGGAGGAGAGCGATGTAAGGATAATTGAGAGTGTCAAGATGGTTAAGATTAGCTTCTTTTTCATTTGTTTCACCTCATTCGTTGCCCAGCGCGTCTGCTAGGACATTATCCATATCGTACAGACCCGGGGCGGTTTGACGCGCCATGAACTTCGCGGCGGCGAGGGCGCCGTTTGCGAATACATCGCGGGAAAAAGCCGAGTGGCGCAGCTCCAAAACCTCGTCGGGACCTGCGAAAATAATCTCGTGTTCCCCGATTATCGTGCCGCCGCGCACGGAGGAAAAGCCGATCTGCCCCTCCCCGCGCGCCTGAACGGAGTTGTGGCGGTCGTAGACATATTCGGGCTTGTAGGGCAGAGCCTCCGAGAGAGCCTCCGCCAGCATGAGGGCGGTTCCGCTGGGGGCGTCGAGCTTCATTCGGTGGTGACGCTCGACAATTTCAATGTCGAAGTCGCCGCCGAGCACGGTTGCCGCCTTCTTAATCAGCTGCATGAGCAGATTTATTCCCAGAGACATATTACCGGAGCGGAAGATCGGCAGCTGCTCGGCGGCGGCCTCGAGCATGAGCCGCTCCCGCTCGGAATAGCCGGTGGTGCACAGCACGCAGGGCAGCTTTTTTGCGACGCAATAGGGCAGCAGCGAGGGTAGCGCCGCGGGAGAGGAAAAGTCAATAAGAACATCGGCAGCCCCGCCGAACTCCAGAGGGTCGGCATAGACCGGGAAAGAGCCTGTTTTTACGGCATTGACGTCGAAGCCCGCGACGACGCGCAGCTCGCTCTTGCCCTCGGCGAGGGTTCCCACTGCTCGTCCCATTCGGCCGTTTGAGCCGGAGATTATAATTCTCGTCATGTGTTTTCCTCCTGAGTAGAAAGCGGGAGAGTCTTAGCGGTTTTTTTGGCAAAACCGTGGAACTCTCCCGCTATATAGCTATATGAGATTTACTTTTCTCAGAGACGCCTTGAGTTTTTCCAGATTTTCGGGATATAGCTCACACAGCGGCAGGCGTAAATCACCGACATCCAGACCCATGAGATTCATAGCGGTTTTCACGGGAATCGGGTTTACCTCGATAAACATTGTGGCAAAGAGCTCTGAATATTTAAAATACAGCTCGCTGGCGCCGGCAAAATCGCCCTTGAAGCAAAGCTCGCACAGGTCGGCTACGACGCGGGGGACGATATTCGAGACCACGGAGATTACCCCCTTGGCGCCCATTGCCATCATGCCGATTGTGTCGTCGTCGTTCCCGCTCCAGATATTCAGCTCGTCGCCGACCTCGGCGCGGGTGCGTCCGAAGAGGGTGAAGTCGCCGGAGGCCTCTTTTATGCCATTGATGTTGGGGTGCTTTGAGAGGATTTTGTATGTATCCAGCGAGATTGAGATTGTCGTTCGGCTCGGGACGTTATAGAGCACCATGGGAACGTCAATTTTGTCGGCTACGGTTGAGAAATGCTTCACCAGACCCTGCTGAGAGGTTTTGTTGTAATAGGGCGTGACCATGAGTATTCCATCCACGCCGGAGCGCTTTGCGCTGGTGGCAAGTCTGATGGAGGTCGAGGTGTCGTTGCTGCCGACGCCGGAGATGACCTTCATTCGGCGGTTAACCTTTTGTACGCAGAAATCCACGAGCTTCTCGTGCTCGTCGAGGGGCTGGGTGGCGTTTTCGCCGGTGGTTCCGTTTACGATTATCGCGGAGGTGCCGCCCTTATATTGGAGCTCAATAAGCTGCTCCATTTTATCATAGTCCACTTCGTATCCTCGGAACGGCGTAACTATAGCCGTGCCCGAGCCGGTGAATATCGGGGTTTTCATTTAATTTGGTGCCTCCTTAATTTTAGCAAAAAGCTGATGGGTTGATATTACAATAACTGTGAGGAGTTGACTTAGATATAGCCCTCAGCGCAGAGCAGCTCCGCCAGCTCGACGGCTCCTCCGGCGGCGCCGCGAAGGGTGTTGTGCGACAGGCAGACGAACTTATAATCGTACTGGCTGTCCTCGCGCAGGCGGCCGATCGAGATTGCCATACCCCCCTCCAGCTCGCGGTCGAGCCGTGTCTGAGGTCTGTAGGGATCGGTGAAATAGTGTAGGAACTGCTTCGGCGCGCTGGGAAGCGCAAGCTCTTGAGCGCGGCTTGAGAAGGACTGCCAGCGCGAGAGGATTTCTTCTATAGTCGGCTTTTTGTCAAAGCTTACGAACACCGCCGCCATGTGGCCGTCCGAGCAGGCGACGCGCATACACTGAGTTGTGATTGCCGGAGAGAGAGCCATTACGATTTCGCCGTTTTGGACGGTTCCCCAAATTTTAAGCGGCTCACGCTCGGATTTTTCCTCTTCTCCCGCGATATAGGGGATGCAGTTGTCGACGATATCCGGAAAGGTGTCAAAGGTTTTGCCCGCGCCGGAAATAGCCTGATAGGTGCAGGCGAGGATGCTTTTAATTCCATAGTCGCGCAGGGGGTGCAGCGCGGGGACATAGCTCTGGATCGAGCAGTTTGACTTTGCCGCGACGAAGCCGCGCTTCGAGCCGAGGCGAGCTCGCTGAGCCTCAATGACGGCGATATGGTCGCCGTTGATCTCCGGAATCACCATGGGCACATCCGGCGTCATTCTGTGGGCGCTGTTATTTGAGATTACCGGACACTCGAGCTTCGCGTAAGCGTCCTCCAGCGCGCGGGTTTTGTCCTTGGGCATATCCACGGCGCAGAAGATGAAGTCAACGGAGGCGACTATGCGCTCCATGTCGGCGGCGGCGTCGAGCACAGTCATTTCTTTAGCGGCCTCCGGCACCGGATAATCGTGCCTCCAGCGACCCTCGACAGCCTCGCCGTAGCTTTTGCCCGCGCTGCGCGGGCTTGCAGCGACGACTGTGAGATCAAACCAAGGGTGGCGGTCGATGAGGTGGACATATTGCTGACCGACCATTCCCGTGGCTCCGACCACGCCGACTTTATATTTTTGCATATACGTAAAATCCTTTCAATCGGCGCAAATGCCTTAAAAACCGGACGCGCGCCAAAATAACGAAACTGAGGCAAATATTAAAATCCTTTGCAAGGGTTGAAATCTACGGCGGTTTTGTATATAATGCGATAGGATGTCGAGCAATGTCCGAATCTATCAAAAGTCGACGCCGGAATTTCTCGTTCTTTAAATCGTACCATAGACAAACGTCTCGTGTCAATATTTTGTCGTAGAATGCCGCGAAGTTTTTGACATATCCGCGAAAGGAATGTACATATGAAACCGAAAAATTCCAAATTTTTGATTTTTTTATGCGCCTTTGCGCTTATGTTTTCCTGTTTTGGAATCTTTCCCCAGTCATTGGCGGCAAACGATTTCTATGTGAACGGCTCGGGAAACACTCTGGGTATGAGTCTTAAAGACGCCTATGCCGTCGGAAGCGGCGGGAGCGTCGCAAAGGTCGGCGATACATATGCCATAACGGGACAAGGGGTTGTGAAGCTCGGTGAGGCTAGCTCGCCGAACGTGCCCTCGGGCGAGCCGGACGGCACTACTATTGACGTTTCATATTCCACCGTTCGCGTTGCTATCCAGTTTGGAAACAGTGCGCTGCCTTCCGCCGCGATTGAGAATAAGTCGGGGGGCGGGTTCAAATTTGGCTATTACGATTCGTCGAGAAGCTTTCACGAGGTCGCCTCGACTAATGCCTCAAAGGTGACTATGGTGCCGGACGTGAACACTTCTGTCAGCTCGGGAACAGTCGGCTGCTATCATATTAAGCTATCCGGCAGCTATTCGAGCTTTTCGGCGGCCTCTCAGGCGGCGGGAAGATTTAACGGGGGTTTTCCGGCCTATTACGACGGCAAGTATTACGCCCTGGTCGGCAACTATCCAAGCACTCAGGCGGCGCAAACTGCGCTCGACAGTCTCGGCGTCAGCGGAGCGGTTTTCACCGCCAGTAGCAAGGCTGTGGCCGTTGTAACCACGGGCACGACGAAAATTCTTTTTGAATATGACTGCGGCGGCAGCAGCTTTCTCGCGGCGGTTCCTAGTGGCTCGGGCAAGCCTCAGACCCGCATAGCCTCAAGCGGGCATTCCTTCTACGGCGGCTTTGAGTTTTATCGTCAGGTCTCCGGCAAGCTCACGGTTATAAACCTTGTGGGGCTGGAGGACTATGTTAAGGGGGTTCTTCCCTATGAGATGAGCGCTTCCTGGCCTATTGAGGCGCTCAAGGCGCAGGCGCTTGCGGCGCGTACCTATTTCGCGCGGAACATAAACACCTATTCTTCTTACCGCGCGGACGTCGTGAACACCTCGGCAAGTCAGGTATACTACGGAGTCAGTGGTGCGAGTGACAATTCCAATGCGGCCGTCGACCAGACCGCCGGGCAGTACGTCACCTATGGCGGCAAGCTCTGCGACACGCTGTATTACTCCGGCAACGGCGGGGGCAGCGAGGACAGCGAAAATGTCTTCGTGACGGCGTATCCCTATCTTGTAGGCGTTATCGATCCCTATGAAAAGGACGCGGAGATCAACCCGAACAAGCTCTGGACGAGAACCCGCAGTAAGGCGGAAATTGCCGCTAAAATCGTCGCCTCCGGTAAGAGCTTCGGCACCTTCGCCTCGATGGACGTCACCTATTCGGACACGAACAACGCCATTGCCGTTACCTTTACGGATACTCAGGGCAGGACGGCGACCTATTCCAAGAGCGCTTGCTTCGGTTTCTTCTATAATTCCAACAGACTCGCCCTGCCGAGCATTCACTTCACCTATGAGGTTTCCGGCGACAATGTCATCTTCACCGGCAGCGGCTGGGGTCACAGCGTGGGCATGAGCCAATACGGCGCCTATGCGATGGCGAAGCACCACGGGTTCAATTACCGCCAGATCATTAGATTTTACTACACCGGCGCGAATATCTCCACAGGGTATTAAATCCAAATTTTGAACAAAGCGCGGCGCGGACGTTTGGGCGGCTGTTATTCAGCGCGGGTTTGAATTATGTCGCGAGAGGCTATCATTAATAGTGTATGAAAACATCTGATTTTAATTACCATTTACCGGAGGAGCTTATTGCTCAAACTCCGCTGCAAAGGCGCGACGAGTCGCGCCTTTTGTGCTTGGATAAACTCTCGGGTGCTCTTGAGCACAGGCGCTTTTATGAGCTTCCGCGACTGCTTCGCGCGGGCGACTGCCTTGTGCTCAACGACTCGCGGGTTTTGCCCGCGCGGCTGATTGGCAGGCGCGAGACCGGCGGGGCGGCGGAAATTGTCCTCCTGCGGGACAGGGGCGGCGGCGTTTGGGAGTGCTTGGCGAGACCCGGGCGTCGGATAAGACCGGGGAGCAGGCTCATTTTCGGCGACGGACAGCTCGAGGCGGAGGTTCTTGGAGAGAGCGACGGCGGGGGCAGACTAATCAAATTTGAGTTTGAGGGCATTTTCATGGAGCTGCTGGAGGCTCTGGGGAGAATGCCGCTGCCGCCCTATATCAAGGCGGAGCTTGAAGATCAGGAGCGCTATCAGACTGTTTATTCCCGCGAGAGCGGCTCGGCGGCGGCGCCGACGGCGGGGCTGCATTTCACGGACGAGCTTTTGGATGAGATTCGCGCGGCGGGGGTGCAGGTCTGCTTTCTTACGCTGCACGTCGGGCTCGGCACTTTTCGCCCCGTGAAGGCGGAGAATATCGAGGAGCACCATATGCATTCGGAGTTTTGTGTGATTCCCGAGAAAACGGCGGAAGCTGTCTCGCGCACAAAGCGCGCCGGAGGGCGCGTCGTTGCCGTCGGCACGACGAGCTGCCGCACGCTGGAGAGCTTTTCGGATGAGAATGGGGCGCTTAGGGCGAGCTCGGGCTGGACGGATATTTTTATCTATCCGGGCTACAAATTCAAGTGCATGGACGCGCTGATTACGAATTTTCACCTGCCGCAAAGTACGCTGATTATGCTAATCTCGGCCTTAGCGGGGCGTGAGAGGGTTCTGCGCGCCTATGAAGAGGCTGTGCGGGGGAGATATAGATTTTTTAGTTTCGGGGATAGTATGATGATTAGCTGACGCTTGTCGGGAAAGGCCTATGGCCTTCCCCGCCAGTTGGGTTGCAGCTTGCCACGTGCCGCTATGCGGCGACTGCTAGCTGAGAAGAGTTTTTTTCACCGCACAGGTCGCTGAAAAAAACGATAT
>JAISHS010000015.1 GCA_031262405.1 Oscillospiraceae bacterium
CGCCTGCGAAAATCTCCACCGGCACGCCTGCCCCCTTGACAATTTTTGGCTTACCCCTATCTTTCACAGGCTTACCCATGTCCTGACATTAAAGACTTACCGATGTCCTGATTTGTACATCTTTTATCTATTATCTAATATCTGTTATCTTTTATCTGTTATCTGTTTGTACCAGCCACTTCGGCACAAACACCTTCACCGGCGTGGCGAAGACGAGGGTGCCGCCAGAGCACTCGAAGGCCTCAAGCTCGACGCTCGGCCAGTCGCTCTCGCCCATGCTGCTCAAGGACTCGCGCACCTTTCCGGCAATCTCCTCCGGCGTGGGATGCTCTCCCCGCCCATATTCGATGACTTCCAGTGTGCGCGAAAAAATATGTACCTTCATAACAGCCTCCGGCTCAGAATTTACGATCTGTTAGATTTTTGAAATTTTGGCAAAATATGTTCAATATTTGAATTTTTTTATCTTTTCTGTTTCAATTTTAATACCTTACGTTAAAAAACGCTAGTGAAAAAATATGGAAATGGTTTGCACTATGTGTTATACTTACGCAATACATTGATCTAAGGAGAATTCATGGATTACACCGAAACCTTATATAAGCGGCTCGGCGGCTACAAGGGACTGATTATCGAGACACATCTGGACGACGTGACTATACCCGGCGGTGCGAGGGCGTTGAGAGAGGTTGTAGAGCATCCCGGAGGGGTCGCTGTACTGCCTGTGGATGAGGAGGGCTTTGCTTACTGCGTGCGCCAGTTTCGCTATCCTATGGGCGAGCACGTGCTCGAGGCTCCGGCGGGCAAGCTGGAATACGGCGAGGAGCCTTTTGAGTGCGCCGTGCGCGAGCTCTCGGAGGAGACGGGACTTGTCGCGCGGGAGTTTACTTATCTCGGCGAAATCTATCCCTCGCCGGGTTATTGCAGGGAGAAGCTCTATATCTATTTGGCGCGCGGCCTCACACAGGGCGCGGCGCATCCAGACCAAAACGAATTTCTGGATGTGGAAAAAATTCACATAGATGAATTAATAAGGCTCGTAATGGACAATAATATTCGGGACGCCAAAACGGTCGTTGCGATTCTAAAGGCGAAGGCGATTTTATCGCAATAAGGGCTTGTTGACACAATTGAAAAATATAGATGGGGGTCTACATATGCGAGGCTGCATTCTCGTCGTAGATGACGAAAAGTCAATAGTCGACATTTTAAAATTTAACCTTGAAAACGCAGACTACAGCGTAATCTGCGCCTATGACGGGCGCGAGGCGCTCTCATGTGCGAGAGAAGCGGAGCCGGATCTGATACTGCTCGACGTAATGCTGCCCTATATCGACGGCTTCGAGGTCTGCCGGACGCTCAGATCGCAGGGGCGCAATGTGCCGATTATAATGATAACGGCACGCGAGGACGAGACGGACAAGGTGCTCGGGCTAGAGCTGGGCGCGGACGACTATATCACGAAGCCCTTTTCGATGCGTGAGCTTTTAGCGCGGGTGAACGCGAATATCCGCCGCGCGGTCGTCTCAGAGCCGCCGATTTTGACGGAAAACTCCGAGAACATATTCAGATTCCGCGAGCTGCTGATAGATTATCAGCGGCATATGGTAAGCAAGGGAGGAGCCGCTGTCGAGCTTACGGCGCGGGAATATGAGCTGATAAAATTCCTCGCCTCAAAGCCCGGCGTCGTGGTCTCACGACAGGAGCTTATGAGCGAGGTCTGGAAGTATGATTACTACGGCGATCTGCGCGCGGTGGACGTTGCGGTGCGGCGTCTGCGCGAAAAGCTTGAAACCAATCCCGCCGAGCCGGAATATGTGATAACAAAGCGCGGCGTGGGGTACTATTTCAATGAAAATTAATCTTCTAAACCGCAGCCTCTATACAAAGCTCGTGCTGATAATGCTACTGCTGATACTCTCACTGACGACCGTCGTGGGAGCTTTTCTCGTGACCGAAATCCGCGCCTTTTATCTCGAGGATTTTTACACGCAGATGAAGAGCGTTTTCGAGAGCGAGGATTTTCAAGAGGTTTTACTAAACGCGGGGGAATATGACGACGTTGCCTCGGAGCTGGATAACTGGGTGCGCGCCCGCTCGGGACAGCTCGGGCTTGACCCGCGCGCGAGAAACTATTACATTCTCGACGGCGCGACAGGCGCCGTTATCCCAGGTCACTCCTCCGGAACCGAGCAGCAGCTGCCCATGACGGCGAATATTCTGACCGCCATAACGGGAGCCGTCGGCGACAGCAGCAACCGCAGCGCAACCTATATGGATGTGGCGATTCCGGTCTCCTCGTCGGAGGAGGGCTATGACTGCATAGTATATGTGGTGGACAACAAGTCGGCGGTATATAGCCTCTCCCGCTCGCTCTTTACGATAATCGCGGAGGCGATGCTTGTGGGACTCGGAATCTCTGTCGTCTTGAGTTTGCTTCTGGCAAAGACCCTCGTGACGCCGATTTCTCAGCTCACGCGCGCCGCCGAAAAAGTTGCCGCCGGTGACTTTACGCAGAAGCCGGAGTCGGATTCCTCGGACGAGCTTGGGGTCTTGACGCGCACCTTTAACGACATGGCAAGCCAGCTGGAGCGAAATCTGGACGAGCTGCGCCGCTCGGAGAATATGCGCCGCGAGTTTGTCGCGAATGTCTCCCATGAGCTGCGCACGCCGATAACGAGCATCCGCACCTATGCCGAAACGCTAATCGAGGCGCAGAACATTACTGACGAGCGCCGTCGTGATTTTCTGGGCGTAATCCTAAACGAGAGCGACCGTATGACAAATCTGGTCAAGGATCTGCTGATCCTCTCGCGTTTCGACGCGGGCAGCTTTGAACTGACCTTTGAGCGCTTTTCGATAGAAAAATCCATCCGCGACGTCTACAACGCAACGCTGCTCGAGGCCGAGCGCTTGGGGCACAGCTTTACCGCCGAAATCGCACAACCTCTGCCGGAAATAGTCGGCGACCGCTCCAGGCTCGAGCAGGTGCTGCTAAACCTCGTTTCCAACGCCATAAAATATACGCGGGACGGCGGCAGAATCGAAATTTCCGCCGAGGCGGCGGGAGGCTTTGTAAATATCAGCGTTAAGGACAACGGAATCGGGATTCCCGAAGAAGACCTGCCGAAGATTTTCGAGCGGTTTTACCGCGTGGACAAGGCCCGCAGCCGTCAGTTCGGCGGAACGGGGCTGGGGCTGGCGATAGTTCAGGAGATTGTCAACCGTCACAACGGCAAGATTGAGGTGAGAAGCCGCCTCGGTGAGGGCACGGAAGTAGTCGTTGCGCTGCCTGTGGGAGGTCTCGCGGATGGGCAATAGGGCGCGTGTTTTAAACCACCTGCGCAATCTTGCGCTCTTGCTGCTGTCGGTTTCCGCCGTTGTGCTGCTCATTATGGCGATGAGCGATGTGCTGGGTCCCGGCGCGGCGGAGAGCGCGCCGACAGGCTCGCTCTCTTCGGAAAGCAGCCTATTTATTCTGCCGGAAACGATTCTAATAACCGATGAAAACGGCGCGCGGTATGCCGCCAAATATGACTATGCCTCGCGGGAGCGCGTTTTCGCGCAGCTCTCGACGAGCTTAGGCGAGGCTCTGGGCTCGGCCTCCGCGCCGCAGGCTCTGGATGAGGACGGCTGGAGGCAGGCTCTGGATAAGCCCGGAGTGTTTTTCAACTGGCCGAACCCTCAGCCGCTGGAGCTGATTGCAGCCTCCGGCGGGGCCTCGCCCGGCTGGAGCAATTCAGAGTCCTTGGTGCGCAGACTGTGTCTGGCCTGCTCCGGCGGCAAGGTATTCCTCGCGCTTGAGACAGACTTTCCGGGCGAATATCTGCGCCTTGCCACTGCGCTGAGCGAGGGAAGCTTTCTCGGGCGGCTCGGCTCCTCGGGTCTGACCGCCGGAAGCTTCGCCTTCGAAACGGACTTTGCAGTGTCAACGCTTGACCCATATTTTGTTTTTTCAGATGAAACGCTCGCTCTGCCGGCGGCAAGCCGCATTTCTGTGCCCGTAAACCTCAATCCTCTGCCGCTTGCACTTAGCAATTTCGGTATGAACGAGCGCCTGTCCACCAACTATAACGACGGAGACGGCATAGTATATGTAGACGGCTATAAGACCCTGCGGCTCTCTTCCGACGGCAGAGCCTCCTTCTCCGCTTCCAATGCGGACGGTCTGACAGTCGCCTCCACCACAGGCTCGCCGACGGCTTTTGAGCGCCTGAGCGCCGCCTCGGCGCTGATTTCCGCGACGCTGGGGCCTGTCTGCGGTCAGGCGGAAATAGGTTTCCTCGGCTCCGAGCAAAGCGGCGAGGAACACACGCTTTACTTCGGCTATTATGTGGACGGAATACCGGTTCGAGCCTCTGAGGACGTCTGGTGCGCCAAAATAGAAATCTTCGGCTCGCTCATTGTCCGCGCGGAGCTTATTTGCTGGAGCTTCGCTCTTGAGAGCGGCACCTTGACGCCCTTTTCGGAAAAATATAACGCAGAAATCTCCGCCGGAAGCGGCGGCGTACCGCGCTTGTTCTATGAGAGTGCCGTGAGCAGCCTCGATTTGGTTTGGTACACTGAGGTTGTGCAATAGCGCTCGTGATTAGGAGCCTTCTTAACGAATGAAAAAAGCGAAGATAAAAAATATAATAATTCTCATTCTCGTGCTGGTCAACGGCTTTCTCTTAGCTATTGTCCTGTCGGACTATGCCGAGCGCTCCAGAGTCGCCGGCGAGAGCGAGAGCGCGATAATTGAAATCCTCAAAGGCCGCGCGATAGCGCTGCCGGAGGATTTCTCCCTCCCGAATTTTGTGCCCGGTCAGGTCGCCCTCTCACGCGATCCAAGCAGCGAGAAGCGCAGTCTCTCCGCTATCATCGGCTCCGCGCAGGTGACGGACGAGGGCGGAGATATCTATCTCTACAGCGGAAAATCGGGCTCCGGTCAGGCTCGGGGCACCGGCGAATTCTCCCTCAATCTGACAAGCTCCAATGTCTCCGTTGGGGACGATCCCATCGAGACTGCCGCGAGCGTTCTGCGCCGCATGAATATAGACTGCACGACAAGGGACGCCGACGTCTCCGGAAGCGGAGGGAACTGCTCCGTGACGCTCAGCTGTACCTATGAGGGCAGCGTCGTCTGGGGCAGCACTGTCGAAGTGAGCTTCGCCGGTGGCAAGCTGAGCTCTATTTCCGGCCGCCGCCTGCCGGAGAATATCGAGTCCATCTATACCCCCGCCGCCTATCCTGACGCCGCGACAATTATAATGAACTTCCTGCGCTATTTAGACTCCACGGGCGAGGTCTGTACCGAGCTTGCCGGCATCGACACGGGTTACTTTCCCCAAGTTCCCCAGGTCGGAGTTTTTCGCCTGCACCCCGTTTGGCGAATCGTGTCCGGCGTGGGCAAGGCATATTATTTTGACGCGTTCACGGGAGAATTCATAGAACCATAGTCTCAGTTTAGAATTTTCTGGTGTTATTTTAGAAAATTGTGCAATTTGTTGTTTACATAACGCAAAAATTAGTTTACCATAATTTGTTTTTGGTATTGATATTTTGTTTGTCCTATGGTATGATGTGTTTACTCCGCAAAATTTGATCATTATTAAAAGCTAGACCGGAACAAAACTGTAATTTTATGACAAATAAAAAGCCAATTTATAAAGTTTTTTCTCGTGTCTAATATTTTATCTGCGGGGCAATATAAAAATATAAAACAAATAAGTTGAAGGTGCGCAACATTGGAAAAATATATTATTAACGGCGGCAACTCGCTGCACGGTCAAGTAGAAATCAGCGGGGCGAAAAACGCCGCCGTGGCGGTAATTCCGGCGGCACTAATTGTCAATGGCGTCTGCCGTATAGAGAATATTCCCCGGATCAGCGACACGGATATGCTGCTCACGATTCTCAGTAAAATGGGGGCAAAAATCCGTTGCATTAACCCCTCCACAATGGAAATAGATTGTACTCACGTTCGTCAGGACGGCGCGCCTTATGAGCTGATGCGCAAGATTCGCGCGTCCTATTACCTCATCGGGGCGATGCTTGCCCGCTTCGGATATGCCAAGACTACTATGCCCGGCGGCTGCAACTTCGGCGTCCGTCCGATCGACCAGCACATAAAGGGCATGACCAGCATGGGCGCCAAGATTGAGGTCAAGGGCGGCTATGTCTATGCCAGCGCCCCGGAGGGTCGTCTTTCGGGGGCAAACCTGCATCTCGACAAAATCTCCGTCGGAGCTACGATGAACACTATGATCGCCGCGTCCACCGCCCGGGGCAAAACCACTTTAGTCAACGCCGCGCGCGAGCCGCACATTGTTGATCTGGCAAACTTCTTAAACTCCATGGGCGCGGACATTCGCGGCGCGGGCACCGACACCGTTAAAATTTATGGTGTGGAGCAGCTGCACGGCGGAACCTATTCGATAATTCCCGACCAAATTGAGGCCGGTACCTATATGGCGGCTGTAGCGGCCGCCGGCGGCGAGGTTCGCATTAATAATGTAATTCCCAAGCACTTAGAATGCATAAGCGCAAAGCTGCGCGAGATGAACGTTGAAATCAAAGAGAATGAAGACAGCGTGATCGTGCGCAGGACGGGACCCATTCTGCGCGCTAACGTCAAGACCCAGCCCTATCCCGGGTTTCCGACGGATATGCAGCCGCAAATCTGCTCCGTCCTGTCTCTTGCCGAGGGCACGAGCGTAGTAACCGAGGGCGTTTGGGACAACAGATATAAATATGTTTCCGAGCTCAAGAAGATGGGCGCGGAGATTCAGGTGGACGGCAAAACCGCCATAATCGAGGGCGTGAAAATGCTGACCGGCGCGCCTGTTCAGGCCTGCGATCTGCGCGCGGGAGCCGCCGTAGTAATCGCCGGTCTCGCCGCCGCCGGAGAGACAGTTGTCGAGGACGTTGTATATATCGAACGCGGCTATGAGAATTTTGTCGGGAAGCTGCGCGCTCTGGGCGCGGACATCCGCTGCATTTCGGTGCCGGACGAACCGGAAAAAACCGCCTCCGCCGCCGGATAAGTTCCTATACATGCTGAACATAAAGTTAATTTGCTTGGGCAAGATGAAGGAGCAGTATCTTATCGAAGCCTTTTCCGAGTATTCAAAACGAATGTCCGCTTACTGTAAGCTGGAAGTTGACGAGCTGCCCGAGGAGCGTCTACCGCCGGGTCCGAGCGCGGCTCAGGTATCCGCCGCCCTCTCCCGGGAGGGCGCAGCGATAAGCCGCCGGATTCCTCCCGGCTATTTTTCGATAGCGCTTTGCATCGAGGGCAGGGCTTGTTCCAGTGAGCAGTTCGCGGCATTTCTGGCGGACTGCTCAAATCGCGGCGCAAGCCGCCTTTGTTTTATAATCGGATCTTCAAACGGTCTGGACGAAGCCCTGAAAACCTCTGCCGATGAGCGGCTCTCGCTGTCGCAAATGACCCTCCCGCACCATTTGGCGCGGGTTATGCTTGCTGAGCAGCTCTACAGGGCGCTGAGCCTAAATGCCGGCGGCAAATATCATAAATAGGAGTGAGCATAATGCGCTGTTTAAGCTGCGGAACCGAATATGAAGCATCCTCCTGCCCTAACTGCGGCGCCCAGACCCACGCGGAGACCCCGCCGGAGGTCACTTGGGCGCTGGATTTTTCCGGGCAACTGACCAAAAAGTGGCCGCGATTACCGGACGGAGCGGCGGAGGAGCCGGCCTTTCTTGTGCACCGCTCCAGCATCAACATGGAGGATAAGCTCACGATAAATATGCTGGACGCCTACGGAGTTCCGCTAGTCGCCGTCGCCCCCGGAAGCGGCTGCTTCGGCAAGCTGATCATGGGCACCTCGGCGGATGGTACAGACATATATGTACCCGTCTCCTTTCTGGAGGATGCAAAAGCGCTTTTGGAGGAACCCGCGGATGACTGATTACATGAGAGAATATCGCCGCTGGCTGGACAGCCCCGCCATAAGCGAGAGCGAATGGCGCGAGCTTGACGCCATTAAGGATCAGCCGGAGGAAATTGAGAGCAGGTTTTATGCGCCCTTAGACTTCGGCACCGCCGGTCTGCGCGGCGTAATGGGCGTAGGCTTAAACCGCATGAACAGCCATGTGGTCAAGCACGCCACTCAGGCCTTCGCGAGTGTGATTTTGCGCGAGGGCGAGGAGAGCGCGAGGCGCGGCGTAATAATCTGTTACGACTGCCGTGAGCACAGCGAGGAATTCTCCCGCGAGGCCGCCTGCGTCATGGCCGCCAACGGTATTCCCGTTAAGCTCTTTGACGCTTTGCGCCCCACCCCGGAGCTGAGCTTTGCTATCCGCCATTTCGGCGCGATTGCGGGAATCAATGTCACCGCCAGTCACAACCCCAGAGAGTATAACGGCTACAAGGTCTACTGGTCGGACGGGGCACAGCTTCCGCCAGCGCACGCCGATTCCATAGCCGACGAGATGGCGCGGATCGACATTTTCACAGACATAAAGAGCCTGCCCTATGACTTAGCCCGGGAAAAGGGTTTAATCGAAATCATCGGAGACTCGATTGACGAGGTTTTTTTGGAAAAGGTTCTCGCTCAGGCGATTGACCCTGCCGCCGTCGCCGCCGTCGCGGACGAGTTCAAGGTGGTGTATACCCCCTTCCACGGGGCGGGCTATAAGCTCGTGCCCGAGGCTCTGCGCCGCCTTGGAGTAAAGCTTATTTTCCCCGTGCCGGAGCAGATGGTCATAGACGGCGCCTTCCCGACGGTGAAAAGCCCCAACCCCGAGAATCCCGAGGGTTTTTATCTCGCTACGGAGCTCGCGCGGCGCGTCGGCGCAAAGCTGATTATCGGCACGGACCCCGACAGCGATCGCGTCGGAACTATGGCTCTCGCACCGGACGGCGAATTTGTTACGATAAGCGGCAACCAGATGGGCGTGCTGCTGCTAGACTATATCATTAACGCCCGCCGCGCGACGAACACAATGCCGGAAAAGCCCGCTGCACTCAAGTCAATCGTGACCACTGAGATGGCGCGAGTCGTCGCAGAGAGTAACGGTGTGCACATGGACGAGACCTTCACGGGCTTCAAGTTCATGGCGGAAAAGCTCGCGGAGTATGAGCAGACGCCCTCCGGCTATAAAAGTCTTATCGCCTATGAGGAGAGCTATGGTTACATGATAGGCGACTTTGTACGCGACAAGGACGCCGTAACGGCCTCGGTGCTCATAGCGGAGATGGCGTCATCTTATTACGCGAAGGGCATGACGCTCTTGGACGCGATTGAAGCTCTGTATGAGAAATACGGCTGCTTTGCCGAAAAGACAATGAATCTCGTGATGCCCGGCGTGGACGGACTGGAGAAGATGGCAGCGCTTATGAAGTCCCTTCGCGAGAGCCCCCCCGCCGAAATTGCAGGCGCCCAAATCCTGCGCCAGCGCGACTATCTCGGCGGAAAGCTAAGCGTTCCCGGACTCGGGATCGTCGGCAACACGGAGATAAACGGCTCGAACGTGCTGTATTACGAGCTGGAGGACGGGGCTAGCTTCATCATCCGCCCCTCCGGCACCGAACCGAAAATCAAGATTTATATCCTCGTCCGCGGCGAGAGCCTTGACAGCTGTCAAGAGAAGATAGCACAGTACGAGGCATATGCGAATGAGATGAAGTGAAGCCCACCGCACGGGCACACGACAATTCCACGTTTCAACGCGGTGTGACAGAACAGACGCAAACACCGCGCCGCACGGCGGCGGGGACGAAAGAAGCCGCTCCTGAGGGAGCGGCAGAGACGTCGCCGTTGCCACGGCGGGGCGTCCTCGCCGGACGGGCACCCTGCGCGGGCAGCGTACAAGGGGGACTTTCTTTGCGAAAGTGAACAAGTCCAGTAAAAACGGACAGTGACAAAAAAGGGCCTCCTGTTGTAGGATAAGTACAACAGGAGGTATTGTCATGCATAGAAAGAAAGGAACGAAAAATACGCCGCCGGAAATC
>JAISHS010000018.1 GCA_031262405.1 Oscillospiraceae bacterium
CGACACTCACGGGGATGTATTCTTCGCTCATTGCGTTGTCAATCATCTCCTGCCAGTCCGCTTCGTCCACGATAATATCAAGGGAATGGACATAGCTTGTGTCGAAGAGCGTTGAGGCGTAGGCGGGTTCGGGATTAAAAGCTGCGATACCTAACGATCCTCCCGCCATAAACAGACAGGTAATCAGTATGGTGCAGGCAATGACGATGGCACATATCGCATTAATATGCTTTGACTTTGACATAGGCTCAACCCATATAGTCGCCGTTGTAGCTGACTAACACTGCGTCCGACACGCCGTCCAGCTTTGACAGCGTGTTTATGAACGAAGTGTCATCGCTCTTTAGTCTGACCTCGAAGTGAAGCTCCACGGAATCCGCCCTTACGGTCTTGCTCTTTACGACGTGCTTTTGCGTATTCTCGGCTAAGGCCGCCGTCGCCGCCGCTTCCGCATGGGAATCTGAGCAGTGAATGACGACGATATAGGGGTTGTCGTGCGTCTTGCGATTGACGAAAATGAGGAGCACTGCGGCGATGAGGGCGCTTCCGAACACCGCCAGCGGCAGCATTCCCGCAGCTAAGACAATGCCCACGGCAATCGACCAGAAGAGAAACGCAATATCGAGCGGCTCTTTTATCGCCGCGCGGAAGCGGACGATGGACAGCGCGCCGACCATGCCGAGGGAGAGCACCACGTTCGACGTGACCGCCATGATAACAAGCGTCGAAATCATCGTCAGCGCAACGAGCGTCACGCCGAAGCTCGAAGAGTACATGACGCCCTTGAAGGTCTTCTTGTAGACAAAGAATATGAGTATGCCCAGCCCGAACGCCAGCACCATCGCCAAGACCATGTCGAGAATTGAAACGCTCGTGATGTTGTCTAAAAAGCTTGATTTGAAAATATCTTGAAAAGTCATTTTGTTTTCCTCCGTTATTTCTTGTCTTAACCGTATACTCGGCATAGAGCGTATTTTGAGACGGCCTCCGCGCGGCGCGCGTTTAGGCCTATAGCCTTCATTATATAATCCGGGATGAACCGGTCGTACTTTATCTCCATAATGACATTTCTGTCCCCCGCGGGGACAAGCGGGGCTGAGTCATTCAGAAAGTCAAGGCAGTAAAGCCCGGTGTGAAGGGCACAGTCAAAGGTAATCCGCACATTCCCCGCCGCGCAGATATAGGGCTCGCGGGTGTACTCGACTATGGTTTTGGGTCTGAGCAGCTGAGACTTTACCTTGCTGTAAAATTCCTGCAAAAGTGCGCGTTCCGGGTCCCTGACAAAAAGGTCGCCGCCGCTTAGGAGCGCTTTTACCTCGGCTTCGGTGAGCCGAACTGCCTGCTTATAACAAAGCCCCTTAGCCTTGCTTTTCTTCTCAAGATTTATAATATCGTGACCTATGTAGCGGCGCAGACGAAACTTCTCCCTTTTGTCTGCGCCGTTAATCTTATCCCTCAGCGCCTTATCCCCCGGAGTGTCGAAATACAGGCTCCGAATTTGATACCTGCCGTCCTCATCGGCGTTATCGTCTCTGTGCATAATCGCCGCGAGCCTCGAGCGGAGAACCAGATAATCGCCGTAATTGAGGCTGTGCTTAAATTCATGTCTTGCCCCCATGAGCCTATGCCCCCTCCGTTTCCGTTATAAAATGTGAGGTCAGTCTATATGTCAACGCTTAAATTAGGCTGAAAATAAAAATGAATGTTTTGTAAATCAAAATTTTCAGCCTAATTTAAGTATGCTTCTGTATGCTGAGTGTGGTAAACTAAAGGTAGGGGGGCAAAACATGAACATACTCATTGTCGAGGACGAGCGCAGACTCGCCGACGTACTGGCTCATATAATCAGAGAAGAAAACTACAGCGTCGAAGCCGTTTACACCGGCGGCGACGGTCTGGCTTATGCACTCTCCGGTCAGTATGACGCCGTTGTGCTGGATGTTATGCTCCCGGGTCTGAGCGGTCTTGAGATCGTGCGCCAAATGCGCGAGGCGAAGATTGCAACGCCCGTTCTAATGCTCACGGCGAAGGGCGAAGTAGCTGACCGCGTGCACGGGCTTGACTCCGGCGCGGACGATTATATGCAAAAGCCCTTCGCGGCGGCGGAGCTTTTAGCGCGCCTTCGCGCCCTCACTCGCCGTCAGGGTGAGGTTACGCTCGACTGCATAGAATGCGGCGACCTGTCGCTGAGGCTTGACAATCACGAGCTCTCGAGCGGGAGCAGGTCCGTGCGCCTGAGCCTCAAGGAGTTTGAGGTATTAAAAATCCTGATGGCAAACAGCCATCAGGTGATTACAAAGGAAACGCTCATTTCAAAGGTCTGGGGTTACGATTCAGACGCCGAGTCCAACAACGTCGAGGCCTATATCTCGTTCCTGCGCAAGAAGCTTGCCTATCTGGAGTCGGGCGTGACGATAGAGGTCCTGCGCAAAGTGGGCTACAGTCTGAAATTTGAGGAAAAAGCGATATGATAAAAAAGCTGCGACGAAAATTCATCATCATAAATATGTCTCTCGTCTCGGCGGTGCTGATTTTCTTTTTCATCGCGCTCTGTCTCTCGACTCACACGCGCCTTCGCCTCGATACCGAGAACGCAGCGCTCGCGGCGCTCCAGTTCGGAGGGATTCCGGGCGGCTTTCGCCCTGAAATCGGGCTGCCCGGCGCTAAACCGGGCGGCGATATGGCGCGGAACATCCCGACCTTCTATGTGCGCGTGTCGGACAGCGGGGAAATCCTCTTCGCCGATTTCGAACGAGTCAGCATTACCAATGAAACCGCCGCCGAAGCGGTAAAGCAGGCGCTTGAGTCAAACCAAAGGCGCGGCGCGATCCGCGATTTGGGGCTGCGTTTCGTGCGTGAAGCGCTGCCGAACGGCGAGAGCTCCATTGCGTTTGCGGATATGTCGGCTGAGCAAAGCGGAATGAGGCGGCTTGTCGTCACATCCCTTGTGATTGGCGCGCTGAGCCTAGTCGCTCTGTTTTTTGTCAGTCTATTCCTCGCGCGAATGGCGGTAAAGCCTGTCGAGAGGGCGTGGCGCGCACAGCAACAATTTATCGCCGACGCCTCGCATGAGCTCAAAACGCCGCTGACCGTCATAATGGCGAACACCGGCGTACTCTCTGCGCACCAAAACTCGCTACTTTCGGAGCATATGCAGTGGATCGACAGTACCGCAAGCGAGGCTGTTCGTATGAAAGGTCTCGTCGAGAATATGCTGGAATTGGCAAAGGGCGAGGGCGCCCGGGAAGCCGTCATTCTCGGCGCGGTTAACCTTTCTGATATTCTAACAAACAGCCTTTTATCCTTCGAGCCGGTGGCGTTTGAGGAAAACGTGAGCCTAACGGGAGACGTGCAGCCGGACATGGAGATACAGGGCAACGGCGAGAGACTGAGCCGCCTTTTCGCCATACTGCTCGATAACGCGATAAAATACGCCGGAAACGGCGGCAGCGCGAGCGTGACGCTCCGCCAGAGCGGCTCTCATATACTGTTATCCGTGAGCAACACCGGCGCCGTGATTCCGGCGGAGCATCTGCCACGAATATTTGACCGCTTTTATCGCGTAGACGAATCGAGAAGCTCAGTTCCCGGCGGCAGCTTCGGTCTGGGGCTTGCCATAGCGCGGCAGATCGCGGAAGAACACGGCGCAAAGCTATGGGCGGAGAGCAGCGCCGAGGCGGGTACGGTGTTTACCGTGCAGTTTAGGAAATGACTATCGTCAGCTCGGCTTTCCGTTGTCTTTAACGCTAATAATACTTTCCGGTTTTTTGTAAGGTTTTCTTTGTTTTCAGAGTTATAATTTTTGAGGTGACGCAGTAGTGATTATTTTCCTAACGTTTTCCAGCGAACAGGAGCAAGATAAATTTGAATACCTGTTCCATCAATATAAAAAGCTGCTGCTGCATCATACTTATGGAATTCTGAAGGACTATGCGCTGGCGGAGGACGCCGTGAGCGAGGCTTATATACGCGTCTATAAAAATCTGCATAAAATCGATAGGCCCGACAGCCCGCGCACAGTTGCCTTTCTCGTCACTATCGCAAGAAATATTTCGCTTACGATGCTTGCGCAAGAGAAAAAGCACCTCACCGAAGTGCTTTTTGAAGAGCAAAGCGACGGCTTTGACCTTGAGGAAACCATTCTTACCCGCGTTTCAACGGCGCGGGTGCAAGAGCTTTTACATCAAATGCGCGAGGAGCTGCGCGGGGTCTTTATCTTGAAATACACATATGACCTCTCACATCGTGAAATCGCAGACACGCTTGGGATCAGCGAAAACAATGTTACTGTGCGCCTGCACCGGGCAAAGAAAACCCTTGCCGCGGCGCTAAAAAAGGAGGGGTTCGAAAATGGATAAAAAAGAAGAATTCCTCCGTCGTGCCGCAAACGAGTATGTCGAGCTGCAGGGCGAAGCCTTGAGGCAAGAAGCCGATAGGCTCAATCGCGAAGCTGTGTACCCCACAGCAGGCTTAGAGCGGCGTGTTTTTAACGCCGTAAGGCCGAGAAAACGCCGGTGGCTTGCGTCGCTTGCAGCCGTGGCAGCCTGCCTCGCGCTCGTATTCCTTGGCGGCCGTACACTTTTTGGGGACGGAGGGAGCGCTCCAAGTCCGACCGCCCAAACGCCCGACGATACGGGCATAATTGCTCTTTCCTTCCAAGTGCCTACCGGCTTTACGCAGACCGGCATGGAGCAGGATCAAGGAAAAAGCATTTACTATTTTGATGACCGACTGGGCGATAACGTTGTATTAACGCTCGAAAAACCCACAACGTTGATCGATGCTTCGTCCTTTACGGAGCTGAATATCAACGACGCGGACGCCTATGCCGCGAGTAAAGAGGGCTATCAAATTATGACGTTTGAGAAGGACGAGGTATTATATACGCTGACCTGCCGCTACGATGTGAATACCCTGCTGCGCTTTGGTGAAGTAATTTTATAAAAACTATGTGTAATGTTTTCCTGTGTTTGTAGTTTATATTTGTGAGACCATCAAATACAGGAAAAGGAGATAGGTGATAATGAAGAAGAAACTGTTTTATCTTGCTTTCGCGATTCTAACGATCCTCAGTCTTTGTGCTTGTTCGGCTCCGGCGGCGGAGGAGGCTCCGATGGAGGAGGCTTCAGCGACGGAGGCTCCGGCGGAGGGGGCTCCGGCGGCAACAGAGGCACCGCTGGCGGAGGTACCAATGACGGAGCCGGAGGCCATGCCGGACGGTTCTAACGGCAGTTATGAAAGCGAAGAATATCTCGTGATCGACGAGAACGACGCCGTGTCCACCGATACACAGTCGATGCTTACATTCTCGCTAAAAGTGGACACCGCCTCGTATACCAATGTTGCGCGATATATTCAAAGCGGCTCTCTTCCTCCGAAGGACGCCGTGCGCACTGAAGAGTTCGTTAATTATTTCAATTATGACGAGCCGATGAAATTCTCAGAGGATTCGCCCTTTGCGCTCTACTGCGAGGTCGGCCCCTCGCCGTTTAATGAAGACCGGCAGTTGGCCTTCCTGCGGGTTAAAAGCAAGGACATTGACAAAAGCCAGTTGCCCCCGAGCAATCTGACCTTCCTCATCGACACCTCCGGCTCAATGGATTCGTATGATAAGCTCCCGCTCTTACGGGAGGCGTTTGGTCTGTTGGTTGAAACCTTGACGGAAAACGACCGCGTTTCGATTGTAACTTATGCCGGAAGCTCGCAGGTCGTTCTGGATAGCGCGTCCGGCTCTGACAGAGAGCGCATCCTCTCCGCCATCAATGAGCTTTGGGCTGGCGGCTCCACTGCGGGCGCGGATGGGATCATGACCGCATATGCGCTTGCCGAAAAGAATTTCCTTGCGGGCGGCAACAATCGCGTGATCCTCGCGACCGACGGGGATTTCAACGTCGGTCTTTCCAGTACTGACGAGCTGAAAAATCTCGTGGCCGAAAAACGCGGAAACGGCGTCTATATGAGCATCCTGGGCTTTGGAACAGGTAATATCCGCGACGATATTATGGAGACGCTCTCGAAGGAGGGCAACGGGAACTATGCATATATAAGCGACCTGTCCGACGCGAAAAAGGTGCTCGTCGAGGAGCTTGCCGCGAACCTCTTTACCATCGCCGATGACGTCAAGGCGCAGGTCGAGTTCAACCCTGAAGCTGTCAAAAGCTATCGCTTGATTGGTTATGAAAACAGGAGTCTGAACAACGACGATTTCGAAAATGATGCGAAGGATGCGGGCGAAATCGGAATCGGCACGGATGTGGTCATATTGTTTGAGCTGGAGCTGCAGGGAGGGGCGCTTGACGCCGCTGACCCCGATTTAGCCGGCGAGCTGTTCGAACTGCGCATCCGCTATAAAGATCCCGGTCAACAAGTCAGCAAGCTCATAAGTAAGGCTGCCAATTACAGCGATATTACCTCTTCGCCCAGCGACGACCTTCGCTTTGCCAGCTCCGTCGCGGCGTTTGGACACTTGCTGCGCGGCTCCGAGTATACCGGCCAGGCTACCTTTGAGCGCGTTTACGCGCTAGCGGAGGAAAGCCTGGGAGATGATCGCGACGGGTATCGCCGGGAATATCTTGAGTTGCTCTCTCAATATAACGATTTGGCGGGATAGCCCGCCCGCTTGTTTAACTCTCTTCTCTCTTTAGCTATTCCACTCTTAAAGGAAACAGATCATCACGCCGATGGCACGCATAGCTTCTTCTTCATCGGCATCTCATAGCAGCTCCTCATTAAGCTCCGCCCCAAATTCGCGGGCGATAGCGCGGAGCTTGTCGTCGGTGACGGTTTGGAGGATCGGCTGACCCGCCGAGAGCACGCGCAGATAAATATCGGCGGCCTTCTCGATGGTGTGCATGAGGCCGAAGCACTCGTCGAAGTTAGCGCCCGAGCAAAATAGCCCGTGCTGCGCCCAGACCGCCGCGCTGTAGGTGCGCATCAGCTCGCCCGTCGCCTTGGCAATCTCCGCGCCGCCCGGCATCATCCACGGCACCACGCCGACGCCGCGCGGGAACACCATCACGCACTCCGTGGCGCTGCGCCACAGCGCGCGGGAAAAATCCCCCGCCGTCAGCGGCAGAATGTAGGTCATCGCAATCACCGCAGACGGATGCGCGTGATAAATTACGCGGTTCGCGCCCTCGGTCGCCGCCTTGCGCACGGCGTGGCTCATAAGATGCGTCGGCAGCTCGCTTGTCGGCGCCGCGCCGTTACGGAGCCCCCAGACGATTCTGTATGCGTCGCCCGAGGAGCTAATTTCCACTATCCCGATGTTACTCGCCGGACACAGCTCCACGTTGCGGAAATACTTTCCGCTGCCCGTGACGAGAAAGTGTTCTCCCGCAAGAGCGTTGAGCTGTATATTCAGCGGTACCCAGTCCCGCGAGGCGTCGAAGAAGGGCTTGCAAACCTCGGCTTCCTCGCTCTTCAGCCGGTAGCTGAGGTTGCCGCCGTTGCGCTCGTGCCAGCCCTGCGCCCAACCGTCCGAGCACAGGCGGATGAACCTGCGCATAAATTCCAGTTCTAAAATGTCCATGGCTAAATCCTCTTGCTCCATACTTAGGCTCCTCCTTGCTTAAACACGCTCCGCTCTGATACTCTTTTCATAATAGCACAGAATTGTATTTTCTCAAGAAAATTTTATTTTTATGCTGACAGCATAGGTTTTTTCGGGAGGGATGTGCTATAATGGGATGAAAACTTGTTGTCTGCTGAAAAAGGCGATAGCAAACAGGAGGTAGAGGAAAAGAAAATGAAACGTATTTTATTGGGCTTGTTATCCCTAATACTGGTCATTGCAGCGGCGGGCTGCGCCGCAAATACGGAAGCGAACGAGGCGAGCGCCGCACCCGAAACGAGCTCGGAGCCTACGGCTATACCCGAGCCCGACAGCGAACCGGCGCCCTCGATGGAGGCGACCGAAGCACCACCAACGGAGGAACCAAATATGGCTACATTATTTTATCAGGGGCATGGCAGTTTGCGCGTCACCACGGCGGAGGGTAAGGTAATCTACATTGACCCATACGCCGGGGAAGGATATGACTCTCCCGCAGACCTAATCTTGGTGACGCACGGGCACTCGGATCATACGGCTGTGGATTTAATTAAAGCGCAGAACTCCGGCTGCCAAACCATCACCTATGAAGAAGCTCTGGTTGACGGCGAATACAAGACCTTCGACCTGGGCTATGTCACGGTTGAAGCCGTGGAAGCGGGAAATAACCCAAACCATGATATCACAGTCTGTGTGGGCTATATTTTGACTTTTAGCGATGGGAAAACAGTCTATATTTCCGGAGATACTTCCACCACCGATCAAATGGCGACGCTCAAGGAGAGGAATTTGGATTACGCCTTTTTCTGTTGCGACGGCATTTATAACATGGATATTGAAGAAGCCGCCGCCTGTGCCGAGCTCGTCGGGGCGAAGCACAGTATCCCTTACCACATGTCGCCGGGCGAAAACTTTAGCCAAGAACGCGCGGAACTCTTTGATGTTCCGAACCGGCTTATTATCGCGGACGGCGAGGAAATTACGCTGTAATTAAGCAGTGCAGTTCAAATCCGAACCCGTTTTTAGCGGGCGGATTTTCCCCCATACTGCCTCATCTGTCTAGTGAATACACAAAGTATTCCCGTCGCCAGCTTCGTTGTCTGGAGCAAAATCCGCTCCGCTAAAAATCTTCGACCTTTCCGCTAGATAATTTTTCAGTTTTCGCGGCGGACGACGACGCTTTGCTGACGCAAAGCTAGGAGGACAACAAAGAAAAATGGAATAATTAGCAGCGGAAAGGCGGGTTCGGATTTAAACTACACTGGCTAAGCAAGGAGGAGTCGAACCCGTGCCGGGGTTGACTCCTCCTCGTACTAAGCCGGATACGACATAATATTGCCGAGGAAAAGAAGCTATATAGCAGTACCGTGAAGGCGTTCATTCCGCTTGTGTTATATTCTGCAATGCAGTAGAATATCAGTCGGAGAATGAAGACTTTTCAGACGAAAAGGAGTTATAATGGCAACAACACAGAGCTTCATTGAATACGTCTGCGAGCAAATTGCGGACACGGGCGCGGTTCGATATAAAAAGATGTTCGGCGAGTACATGGTTTACGTGGGTGACAAGCCTCTGCTGCTCGTGTGCGACAACTGCGTCTATGTAAAACCTCGCCCGGAGCTTGCGGAACTACTGGCGGGCGCAGAAATGGGTCTGCCCTACGAGGGTACAAAGGAGCATTACATTGTTGACGCGGACGACCGTGAGACGCTTCGCGCCGTGGTGGAGCTTCTCGAACCCATAACGCCCGTACCGAAAAAAAGAAAGGCAAAGGGGAAGAAGTAATCGCGCGGCAATATCAGAGCGGTTGATTTTGCGGGCATTTGTTGGTATAGTGTTAATCATGAAAAGATGTGACGGCGAATGATTCAAAACGGCGAGATACTTTCCGGGGATCGCATAGTCGGAACGGCGCGCGGCGGGGTGCTGACGGTGCGCGGCGGCTAATAAGTATGAACAATTCAGCCAAATAGGTAGACCTGATATTATAAAGCCCTACAAGTGAGGTTAATTATGAGCGACGCGCGGTGTATTACAACATATAAAAATGTAACATTCAACATTGAAAACCCCGGCGTTGACGATATTCACGCCGAGGATATTGCTCATGCGCTGTCACTCATGTGCCGCGCGGGAGGGCATTTCAAGCGTTTTTACTCCGTAGCGCAGCATTCTATAAACTGCTACCGCGAGGCCAGAGCGAGAGGTCTTACGGCGCGTGTGCAGCTTGCGGCGCTACTGCACGACGCGAGCGAGGCGTACATAGCGGACATTACCCGTCCGGTGAAGGCGCTTTTGCCGGAGTATCTGCGGATTGAAGGTGCTTTGGAGCAGAAAATCCTTGAGAAATTCGATATCGGCGACTTGACATGTGACGAGCGCGACGCCGTCAGAGTAATAGACAACGCCATGCTCGCCTGTGAGTTCGCCGCGCTCCACGCCGGAGGTTGGCCGGGCGGCGCGCCGGAAATGAAGGCGAACCTTGATTTTACGACCCGTGATATGCGAGAGGTGGAGGTACAATTCATGAACATACTAAATCGCCTTTTTGGACATGGCAAGAGGGATGAAAAAGAAGCCACAGCTATCGGCATAGACGCCTGCAATGCCGTGGGCGTGGGAAACTGTAAATATGGGTGGGTAGCAGTGATCCTCACCTCAAGCGGAGGCGCTACCCTCAAACCGCTTCAAAAGATTGATGAAATACTGAATATAAAGGCCGACGTTATTATAATCGATATTCCGATAGGCTTTATGGATGCCGGAAATAATGAGCGACCGGGCGATAAACTTGCGCGGAAAATGGTCGGTAAACGTGCGTCGAGCGTCTTTCCTGTGCCTTGCCGCAGAGCGATCTACGCGGAAAGTTATGAGCAAGCTAGCTTGATAAATAAAAACTCAACCGGCAGGGGTCTGTCGAAGCAGTCGTGGGCAATCGTCCCCAAAATCCGGGAGGTGGACGAGTTTCTGCGCGAATATCCGCATATGCGCCGTTGCTTAATTGAGTCGCACCCTGAGCTTTGCTTTACAGCGCTTAGGTGTGAGCCGTGTGAATACTCGAAAAAGACGCCGGAAGGACTAAGCGAGCGCAAGGTAGCTCTCAGCCGCTATTTGGATACGGAAAACCTTTTGGCGCAGAACCCGTTTAGAAAAAAAGACGCAGGTGTTGATGACATCCTCGACGCCGCAGTGCTTGCCGTCACCGGGATACTGGGACTCGAAAACGGCTTTCGCACCCTGCCGGAAAACCCACCTACAGACAGCGAAGGGCTCAAAATGCAAATGACGCTCGCGAATTTGAGCGGTAACGCCATATGAGTGCAAGCATCTCTCTCACCGTAAATATAAATAGCCTTACCAATGAGAAAAAGCGCATTGCGATTGACGACACGAAATATGCTGACCTCGAAATCAGCGTCACCCAGATGAAGCCGGGCGGGTTGTGCGAGAGACTGATTCAGGCCAAAGAACTGCCCGTAGACGTGGACGGATTGGCATACATTGAATTTGCAATTGCGTCCGGCAACAAAACATATCGCTATTCGGTCAAAGCAACGCTTGGTAAGCAGTATTTGATTACTGTCAGGCTGATATTTATATACAAGTGCCAATACTGCGGGCAGTTCTATCAGAGGCTTGACGACGGCGTGTACTGCGCGAATTGCATTGAAGATATATATCAGCGGTGATGGCGTTTTCGATGAACGCGGTTTTGCCGCGCTGTCGTCGGCTGCGTAGACCCTTTCTATCCATCCAAAACACTTTTCCCTGCCAAAACCTTGATTTTGGCAGGGAAAAATGATACGCTAAAAAACAGTGTCGAATCGTAAACACTCAATGAGATATTGACTGCACGGCGGACGCAATACTGCGTCTTGCTAAAACGCCGAAGGAGTGTTGCGTGTTCCACCCTTATTTCGTGGCAAGACGGGGATATTTTGACATATGAGAGGGGATAAGCCGCTATGCTTAACCGCACAAATACTCTGATAAATAATAAGTTTCGGGCTTTTCTCATCCCCACCATTGTCAGCACGGCGGCGCTCGCCGTCGCCTCCGTCATTGACACGATCCTCGTGGGTAACCTGCTCGGCGAAGCGGAGCTTGCGGCGATTGGTCTGTCGGGTCCCTTTGTCTTCGCGCTTAACGCTATCGCCCTGCTGTTTATGATAGGCGGCGTCATAGCGGCGTCCGCCGCAAAAGGGCAAATGGATGAGCGAAAAGCGAATCTGCTGTTCACCTTGTCCATTTCCGGCGGAGTGCTCGTGCTGCTCATTTTCGGCGTTGCGGTTTTTTTCCTCGCCGAGCCTATCGCGCGCTTTTTCGCCTTGGACGAGGGAAATCTTGTCCCCTTTATCACGGACTATCTGCAAACTGTGGCTTTCTCCGGACCCTTCGTCTTGTTCACGCTCGCCCTGTCGCAGTACATGAGAGCAGAGGGACACGTCCGCGCCTCGGCGGTCATTCCCATTGTCGCGAATGCCGCCGACCTCGTGATGGGATATGTGTTCATGGCGTACATGGATATGGGCATTGCCGGGGCGGGGCTTTCAACGACACTCAGCTACGTAGTGGGCGTCTTGCTGACAATACCTTACCTCGCTTCAAAGCAGCGGGCGTTTCGGTTTATTCTCCCTAAGCTTCGCGAGCTTGCGTATTACCTCAGCATCTTCAAGGCAGGCATATCTCGCTCGCTCAACGCGCTTGCAAGTATGCTGCGAATCGTCATTCTAAACTCCATCATCCTGTCCGCGCTCGGAGTGAACGGAATGACCGCCATGACCGTAATTACGAACGTCACGAGCCTAGTTAAGGTTATAGTGGGCGGAACCGCGGACACTCTTGCGCCGATAATCAGCACATTGAACGGGGAGCGGGATTTCTTTGGAGTCAGGGCGTCCGCCAAAGCAGCGCTTAAGGTTGTAGTCATAGGCTGCGTTGTTACCGCTATTTCCTGCATAGCGTTTCCGGAGCTAATCGGAGCCGCGTTCGGCATCCATGACGCCGACGCGCTGGCAGTGCTGAGACCCGCAATAAGACTATACGCGCTGTGTTTTACGCCTTACGGAATTGTCAATGTCATGCAAAACTTCTTCGCCGCAACGGGCAGGGCAAAGCTCTCGTCCTTTATCCCCATAGCCGACGATTTTGTCTATGTCATTGTCTTCTGTTTTGCGTTGTCGCTGATAAACGCTAATTTGCTTTGGCTCGGCTGGTTCTTCGCGGAGACTCTGACTATCGTGTCAGTTCTGATAATCGGCGCGCGGGTGCGCCGCCGCAGCGACGCGCAGGGCGTGCTGCTGCTGAAGCCCGGGAACCCGGACGAGCGCGTCTGGGATACTACAATTCCGGCGGATGTTGAAAGCGCCGTCAATCTTTCGGAGCAGGTAATAGGCTTTTGCACCTCAAACGGTACCCCTTCCGAGCTTGCTGTTCGTGTCGGAATCGCCGTCGAAGAAGTTGCCGTAAACATCGCGAAATACGGCGGCAACAACCGCTCCAACGCTATAGACATACTGGTGAGGATTGACGCAGACGTGCTGACGCTGCGTATCCGAGACGACGGTCAAATCTTCTCGCCGCTTGAAGTTAATACAGCCGCAGAGGATGGGCTGGCCGTAACGGGCATAGCAGTCCTGCGGGCTATAGCGGGAAAAATAGAATACAGCCGTCAGCTGGGTTTTAACACGACGGTGGTCTCTTTTGTGTGAAAAGCTCGGTTTGAATCCCTAAGGGTATAGGCGCAAGACTTTCGCGCGCGCTTCTCTTCGCGCGAAAACAAACGCGCCCATTCTCATCACTGGCTTCTCGAACTGAGCAGAGTTAGCGGTTCGCTTCGCAAATTGCCCCGGATGCCTGCCAGCGCGAGCAATACCGCTATTAGCATTGTACTTAGGGCAACTAAGACAAAGATGAGAGGATCGGGATTTGACATATCCGTATCCAAGACAAGCTGCACATCAGCATTGTTCACCCAGCTGCTAAAGGTCGTATCAAACAGCTGATCCTGACCGGCGTCAATTACCAGTTCCCGGACTCTGCCGCCGGTCGCATAGCCCAAGACGCCGCCCATGAGGCAACCAATCAGAGTGATTAGAATGACGCCCGATAAGAGCGAGCGCAAACAGCTCTTCTTACTCATTCCCAGTGAACGCTCAATAGCCGTTCGCTTTTTTTGTGTCGTAATAAACAGATAAGTAAAGAAAGTCAATATCAGCAGCGTTGCCGCCGCTCCGGACAGCACCAGCACCAGTGAGACGTTTTTCATCGCATCCAAGCCCGATTTTATCTGCGTATAGCCGCGATCATAGAATTGAATCTCAACATTGGAGATACCCTGTTTGCTCCAGGCTTCCGTATAAGACGCAATAGAGCCATTGGGAATCTGGAACGAAGTATTGAAGGCCTGCATCGGCGCATAGCGCAGAATATTATTTTCATCACTGTTTTTGACTGAGGCTGCGGGAATGACAACCTCGTTGCCCCCCATATCAAAACCCGATACCTCATAAGCAAAGTTGTTGAGATCATAAATACCGACAATGGTGTAACTGCCGTCGTCGAATACCGGATACACCTGCCCCTGTGCATTCAGCGGACTGGCATAAGGGGTTCCCCAGCCATTAGGCTGATAGTTTTGAGACGGAGAATTACCGTAATTTGCAAAGTAGAGCGGCAGCTCTAAGGTATCGCCGACATTTAGACTATTGTTTTTTGCAAAGTATCGGGGAATAAGGCAGACGCGTTCACCCAGACGATATTCCTCCTCACTGATATCCCGCCCGGAGCCTATTGTTGCACCGCCGTTATGAAAGGCCATCAGCAGCTTGGTGCTGTTTGTCGGCGTCACGGGAATGGTATTTTCGAATTTCTCATACCCCTCAATTAAGTTCAGCCAACACCGTCCCTGCAGGGAGTCATAATAGCCCTCAGTTACTTCCTCCCATAAATTTTCGCTTGAGAAGTTATCAGCTATCTTCTTTCCGTTTTTATCAACCTGTGTGGATTCCACGAAGCCCCCGGGAAGATATACCGTTGTCCTTTCACCGGTTTCTTTATCTGTCATACCGCGTGTTGTCAACAGCGAGACATAAGTCTTTCCCGCTTTCATCTCCGGCGGATTCTCAAGATATTCAGCCATAAACCAGATTTCCGTAAGATCGCCGTATATAGTTCCGAGAAGCAATCGTTTTACCTTTATTTTGACCGGTTGTGACGGTACACAATCCTCCAGCGGCGTAAACTCCACAATCAGATGTCCTCTCTCATTTGAGACAGAGCGCTCATATTCCCTGTCGCTGATGACATAATCGGGATGATACGCTCCATAATAAGGCCGCTGCTCCGGCTGCTCAATATAATTCGCGTCATCAAAATCCAGCACCGTCGGCGGCAGCTTGGCGTCGTATACCGGACCGCTCGTAAACTGATATTCATTCTCGAGAGCAGACCACTGAAACCCCGTTCTCATCGAATTTGGCAGCTGCCGCACCGTGCCGATGGTAGTGAAGCTCTCTTCAATAAGCCGCATTTGCTCTTGGCTTTCGAGTTGTAAGTGGACGCCCAACGCCAGCAGGCATACCGCAACCGCCAGCAGCAGTACAAACAGCGCTGTCCTCACCGGCATCCTCAGCATCTGACGGATGCTGTTACGCGTCTGACTCATGCTGCCCCTCCTTTGCCAGTGTTGTTAATTGTCCATCCTGCATCATATAAACAGCGTCGGCCTGCTTGGCAAGCTCTTCATTGTGGGTCACAACAATAACGGCATAGCCCCGCTCGTGCGCCAGAAGCTTGAGCTGATTCGTTATCATATTACCGTTTTTAGCATCCAAATTGCCCGTCGGCTCATCGGCCAGCATAATCTTACCGCCCGCGGCCCGTGCCCGCGCGATCGCTACCCGCTGCTGCTCGCCTCCGCTCATCATTAGGGGACGCCTACGCCATATCTTTTCGCCTAAGCCTACCTCGGCAATGAGCTGCTTGGCGACGGCTTCCGCCTCCGCTTTGGAGCGCCCCTGCAGCTGCATGGGATACGTGACATTCTCCAGTGCGGTCAGCAGAGGAAATAGATTAAACGACTGGTATACTACCGACGCCGTCTTAAGCCGGTAGCGGTCACGATTGAGTGCGGACATGGCAGAGCCGTCCACATAGATCTCGCCGCTCGTTGGAAGATCTAATCCGGCCAATAAGGACAGAAGGGTTGTCTTGCCGCTGCCTGAATGCCCGACAATGGCATAAAACGCGCCCTCGTCAAAGGAACAGGTAACATTTTTGACTGCCTCTATGGTCTGATATTTTCCCTGATAGCTATAGCTTACATCCTTGACTTCAATGAGTCCCATATTCTTTCTCCTTACTCGCTTTTCGTCAGCACTTCCATGACGGGCATTCGGCTCAGCTTCAGCAAGGCCGCAACAACGCCGAGCATATAACTAACAAAGAAAACTGCCGTGATTACTAGCGCTCCCGACAGACCGATTCCGGTAAAGCTCACCGCCGCCGCCAGTCCGACCAGACAGCCTAGGAGCACTAATAGCGCGTTTTCCGCAGATAATGAAAGTATGCAGCGGCTTTGACTGACGCCAAGCGAACGCATCACCGCCACCTCAGAGCGTCTGCTTTGCATTACCAGATAGGAAGCGATATAGCCCACCAGAACAATTAGCAGTAAAATAAGCGGCAGAAATACAGTCATCATCGTCAGATTCTTCTGCAGGCTGCCGGCGGAGCGAACGAAGGTCTCATCATTCACAAGCAGGCCAAATCCGCTCAGTGAATAAGAGTCAGCCTGCGCGTTGACCGGCTGAAAGCCGAAGCTTCTCATAGCAGCCTTAAAGTCATTGAGCTTTAGCGGATCACTCACCACAAAGCTCGCAGAGTCTGCATAAAACTTTTTATCATACTCTTGGAGCGTTTCTTCGACCCATCCCACCGGACAAATCATATCGGGTAGGATAAATTCTCCAAATTGCGTTACATTAAGGGCATAGCTCCCCACAATTTCAAGTGCAATGTCATCAATCTTCTTGTAATATATCTCATTTAATTTCTCACCATAATCGATGCTATACAGAGAGAGCCAAACCCTATCGCCGATATTCAGATCGTTATTTTCTAAAAAATTCTCCTGCACGATAACGCCCGCCTGCCTTCCGGACAGAAAATCCTCTGCGACGCCGTCCGCCCACTCTATGTCTTCTGCTGATAAGAGGGAAAACGCCGATATATCATTAACACCCATGATTGCTATATATTTATAGCCTAACTCTTCTTCGGGCGTCTCAGGTGCGAAATTGGCCGACAGCTGGACTGTATATCGCAAATTATTAACCATATTGGTAGCCTTGATTTTCTCTATAAGCCCGCCGTCAATTAACAGCCCGACGGACTTGGAACCGCTGATGTTAGTAATATGAGAAGCAACAGGTAAGACCTCGGGCAGATGATTTAACTCTTTGCGGCTTGCGGCAATATTCCCCAGGTACAGCGACAGGAAAAGCGTTAGGAGTATTCCGATGAAGCATACCAATAGGCTCTTAAAGCCTTGCCGCCTGATATTGCGCATTAAATTAAACATCCGCGTTTCTCCCTTTATGTATACTAGCTAGCATAGTCATACTATCACCATAGTACGCACTTGTCAAGAAGTATTTCGAATTTGGAATAAGACAAAAAGACTGCCCCCAGAGGAACAGTCTTTATTAGGTCATGCCGCGCTGTGCGCGACTCCATACGTCATTGTGCTCTACCGTCTTCGTCATTGCGGGCTCGACCCGCAATCCCCCTAATATACCGTAGCCGTAGGGGATTCCGGATCAAGTCCGGAATGACGGCGATTATTTTAGCCGTGCGCTGTGCGCGACACTACCTATCTAATATCTTTTATCTGTTATCTGACTTTCGGTAAGGAATCGTCATTCAGCACCCACTGCGAGACCTGCGTCACCTCAATGCCGCCCTCTGAGCTGCGCGTGACTACGCGCTCGATTCCGGCGTTCACGATAAAACGCTTGCAGAGGGAGCAGGACTCCGCGCTCGGCAAAAGCTCGCCCGTTTTGGCGTCGCGTCCCATGAGATAGAGCGTCGAGCCGAGCATATCACGCCTTGAGCAGGAGATGATAGCGTTTTGCTCCGCGTGGACGCTGCGGCACAGCTCATAGCGCTCTCCGGAGGGGATATTAAGGTTTTCGCGCGTGCAATGGCCGAGGTCTATGCAGTTTTTACGCCCGCGCGGCGCGCCGTTATAGCCCGTAGATATAATCTCGTCGTCCTTGACTATGATGGAGCCGTACTTGCGCCTCAGGCAGGTTGAGCGGCTGAGAACCGCGTCCGCGATGCCGAGGTAATAATCGTCCTTACCCGTCCTCTTTTCCATTTTTCTATCTCCTCTTTCTAAATGGCTGAGAATTTGCGTCAGCATTCACTAATACACAACAACGGTGGTGTTCAGGGGGATGCTGTTATAGATGAAGTTTATGTCCTCGTCATACATTCGGATGCAGCCGTGGCTCACAGGGAAACCTATGGAGGCGTCCGTCAGACGGTTTGAGTTGGGGTAATAGAGCCTAGAGTGGAAGGCATAGCCGCTGCCCAGCTTGAAGCCGACCACAGGGCGGCAGGTATAGGTCGCGGTTGTCCAGCCGGAAGCAAGCTTATAGGTGGTATAATACACTCCCACGGGGGTTTTGCTGCCCATCGCACCGGAGCCGATAATGCAGCTTCTTATGAGCTTCCAGTTGCCTTCGCCGCCCTGAAAAATGTTCACCCGCTGCATCGCGAGATTCACCCAGATGAGATATTCCGTCCTGCTGGAATAACCCTTGGCGTTTACCCAAATCTCCTTCTCATAGGCCTCATAATCGTGCGCCTCAGCCCAGGCGAGGGTAAAGTTTCCACTGTACACGTTCGAGACCAGATTCAGAACCCTGTCTCTGTCATATTGCGCGCTGTTGTCCTCGAGATTTGTAACCGCAAGCTCCGCCGTGCAGCCCGAGGCGTTCAAAATGAGGCGGTCAATCGTCCCGGCGCCTTTCAGAGCCGTTTTATAACCCGTAACCGTGACAAGAGCGGCGCTTCCGTCGAGGGTGAGAGTGCTCTTCTGCCCCGAGATGCTGATCTGCGCGAAGGAGGCGCCCTCAGAGAAGCTGTATATTCCGCTGTCGGCGTCGATAATAAGGCTTTCCGTGCTGCCTTCACCCTTCTGATTCAAGGTGAGAAAGTTGCCCGTTATGGTTATGGCGCCCTTAACCGAACCGTCGAGACTCAAATACGGCGCGTGTCCCGGGACATTCAAGAGGGAAAGCGGCTCGCTGCTCGTTAGGAAAACTTGATTCTCAGTGCCGGATATCGTCACCTCGCCCGGAAAGGAGCCGTTTAAATCTATGACGTTGCGCACTCCGCCGAACTCAATTGCGTCCGAAACCGTAAGAGACGCGACGGAATCGTCGGATTCGCCGCATACTATTGAGTTGTTCGAGCCCGTGAGCTTCAAGGAGCCGAGCTGCGCAGAATCTGAGAATGTAATGACGTTGTTGGAGCCTGAGATCGTGAGGGTCTCGTAATTCCCGCTGATATTAATAACCTGTCCGCTGCCCGAAACAACTATGTATTTAAGCGAGCTGTCATTGACGAGTACCCCACCGCCGCGGGCGTTGAGCCGCGCCGTGTCAATGGTCATCCCCGTCATATCGGTCGGCGAGAGCTGGCTTTCCGCCGTGCGGTAGAGCACCGCCATGAATTCCGCGCGCGAAAGCTCGCCGTTTACATTCAGCGCTCCGGCGTTGCCCTGCACCAGCCCCTCGTAAACTAGGCTTGCAAGAGCGCCCCTGTTTTCCTCACGAATCAGCTCATTGTCATAGAAAGCGTCCAGAACGCTCAGTGCCGGGGCGTCCATCGTTAGGAGGAAGGCCCTTGCCATGAGCGCGAAGGCGTCTTGCCGCGTCATGGGGCCGTCTGCAAGCCCGTTCGGAATCAGCCCCAGAGAGGCAGCCTTCTGCGCCGCTTCATAGTACCAAGCGTCCTCCGGGATGTCGAGATGTGAGATGTTCGCGCGACCTGTCACATTCAGAACTCTGGTGATGATCGTTATGAGCTGCGGTGCGGTTATGGGGTTATTCGGACGCACCGTACCGTCGCCGTAGCCCTCCAGCAGCCCGTCACTGACGCTCTTTTGAAGCGTAGCCTCCGCCCAGTGTCCGGCTATGTCGACAAAGCCGTCCGCCGCCGCACTTGCGGGGGTCGCGCCGACAGTGAGCGCCGTCAGCAGGATAGCCAGCAACAGTGATATGATCGCTTTGTAAGTTTTCATCTCGTCTTCCCAATCGTAAGTGTATTTTGTGCATTACCGACTTTACTTTACACTCTATATAGTATATAATAATGCCGCTCACGTCAATAAAAAAATGGAAACAAATATCACATTTCAGCAATAAATGTGGTTCTAACCAAGGGTGCTCAAATTGAGAATAAATTACCGGCTTCAAACAGATGAAATCACGGCTTCGATCTCGCCGGAGAACAGGCCGCGTCTGCTCCTTCAGGCCTGCTGCGGGCCCTGCTCAAGCTCGGTTCTGGAATATTTAACCGTGTTTTTTGACCTTACGCTTTTGTTTTATAACCCGAATATCTTTCCCGCCGGAGAGCACGAAAAACGGCTTGCGACTTTGGAAGATATTGCGGCGGTATACGGCGGCAAAATCGGCGTTTTGCGCGGCGTTTATGAACCAGAAAAATTTGAAAATATCGCCGCCGGTTTTGAAAACGAGCCGGAGGGCGGCGCGCGCTGCACCCGCTGCTTCGAGCTTCGCTTGGAGGAGACGGCGCGGCTTGCCCGCGAGCGAGGCTTCGATTGGTTTTGCACCACGCTCACGGTAAGTCCTCACAAGGACGCGCAGCGGATAAACGAAATCGGCTCTCGTCTCGCGGAGCGCTATGGCGTGAAGTGGCTGCCCTCGGATTTTAAGAAGCGCGGCGGCTATGCCCGCTCGATTGAGCTGTCGAAAAAATACGGGTTGTACCGCCAGAGCTACTGCGGCTGCCGATTCTCACTCGAGCCCGAAGACGACAATTGATCCTTACGGCAACTACATCACAAAGGAAACTCAAACCATGAACAAGGCTCAAAACGCAACCTATAAGCTCGTCTCTGCCGCCGTCGTTGCGGCGCTTTACGCCGCCTTAACCTATGCGCTGTCCTTCATGTCCTATGACGCCATTCAGTTTCGCGTGGCGGAGGTGCTGTGCATTCTGCCGCTCTTCATGCCAAGCTCCGTTGCCGGACTTTTTGTCGGCTGCATTCTGGCAAATCTCGCCAGCCCCTTCGGGCTCATAGACGTCGTCTCCGGCTCCTTCGCGACACTGCTGGCAGCCCTGTGCACCTATTACATCGGCCGCTCGGCGGCGCGTCGCGGCGAAAGCCCAAACTGGTCGGAGTGCATAGCCGCCTGCGCCATGCCGGTGATTTTCAATATGCCGATAGTCGGCGCGGTGCTCTCGTATATGCTGACCCCGGATAGCTTCTGGGGAAGCTTTCCCATCTTCGCGCTGGAGGTCGGCGCGGGCGAGGCGGCAGTTATGTTCTTTTTAGGTCTGCCGCTGCTTAGATTCTTGCTGAAAAGACCCCGCTATCTGGCATTTTTGCGGCGCGGCGCCGGCGCCGACGGGCGAAGCGTTTGAGAAATGTGGACTTTTCGGAAAAAAACTTTTGACAAACGCGCGCTCATTGCTTATAATAAATCTCGCTTGTTATGAGGCTTACTCATACGGGCTCGTAGCTTAGCTGGTAAAGCGCCGCGTTCGCAACGCGGAGAGCGTGGGTTCGAATCCCATCGGGTCCACCAAATATCGGCGGCTTGCGCCGCCTGAGTGAACGATGAACAGTGAACATTGAACAATGTCCAGTGAGGAGCAAAACCCACGCTGCCGATATTTGTACTGTTCACTGTTCATTAGCGTAAGCGGCTTCATTGTTCACTGTTCATTAGTCTGTGTATCTAAATTGAGCAACAACGACAAAAAGCATTTCGAGGGGGTACCTAGTACCCCCTCGAAATTTGTTCGTGCCGCTTTGCGGCGACTCATTCGCGGCTTCTCTCCGGATCGTGCACGCGGCGCGCACGGGCGATTATGGGCGTGTACGAAAGCTGATTACGCCTTAAGCGCGACCAGTCTATGTTCCAGAGAGTTACTGAAAATTGAATTCCATCGGGGTAAATATAAGCCCGTCCTTATGCTGAACACAGTCCGTGGCCTTGAATCCGTAGCGTTCATAAAACGGTATTCCATAGGGGGAAGAATTGAGCGTGATTCTTGTGATACCCTCCGCTTTCAGGGCATTCACCATTTCATTCATGAGTGCGGTTGCGATCCCTTTGCGGTGATACTGCCCGTCTACAAACAGCATGGAAACGTGTCCGCTTTTACGCTCATGGCTTTATCTATAACATCGGGCATTTTCATGATGAGTCGTCCTCACTTTCGTTTTGGAATTGAGCTGATTTTAGCTTGTTTTAGCAGTGTTTAGGGTGTATACTGGCTAAAAATGCTATATGACGGAGAGAACCGATATGAACTGGGAGCCATGGACGGGATGTTACGCCGCGAGCGACGGCTGCGCAAACTGCTATTTTTACGGGCCGCACGCAAAGCGGTACGGGCAAAATCAGATCACGAAAACGGACAAATTCGACTGGCCGATTAGAAGAAACGCCAAGGGCGAGTATAACATTAAGGGCGGTAAAATCCTCCCTACCTGCTTTGCCACCGACTTCTTTCTGCCGGAAGCCGACGCGTGGCGCGCGGAAGCTTGGGCGATGATTAAAGAGCGCCGCGATATCGACTTTCTCATTTTAACCAAGCGTATCGACCGTTTTGAGGCGTCGCTCCCCGCCGATTGGGGCGACGGCTACGAGAACGTTAACATCGGCTGCACCGTGGAAAATCAAGCGTTTGCGGAGGCTCGGCTGCCGCTGTTTTTGTCCTATCCCATTAAGCGGCGCTTTGTGGCGTGCTCGCCCATATTGGAGGCGATTGACCTGTCGGCGTATCTGCATGGAGTCGAGCACGTTACTGTGAGCGGCGAGACGGGGCGGGAAGCGCGGGTCTGCGATTATGACTGGGTGCTCAGTCTGCGGGAGCAATGTGTCTCAAAGGGCCTTACCTTCTGGTTTAAGGGGACGGGGTCGCTGTTTCGGCGGGAGGGAGCTGCGCAGAGGATTAACCCTTACAAACAGGGGAGCCTTGCAAAGGAGCTGGACGTCAGCATACTTGACGGGAAGAGGCTTTTTTAGGGTCGAAACTATACTTTTTTCAGAAGTTGAGGTTTGACATATATCTATCGAAGAAGAACTGATTTGTTGCTAAAGGTACTTCCTCCGCGAGATTTGCGATAATTTTCGCACTTTCGCGGAGGTTTTTGTTGCGCGAGAGCAGGACGGCTCCGGCGAGGGCGGCGTTGCCGGCGGGGCGGGCTATATGGGCGAGGCTCGAGGGGATTAGCCCGATTTCGGCGGCGGGGACGGGGTCGAGGGCGCTGCCGAAGCCGCCTGCCAGCCACAGGATTTCGGGGCTAGAAGTGCCTTCGCGCTCAAGCGTTTCGATTCCCGCGCAAATCGCGGATTTAGCAAGTTGCAGATTGCGAATGTCCGCCTGAGTGAGGAAAACACTGTCTGTGATATATGTTTTAGAATCTGACAAAAGTCCGGTTCTGTCGAGCTTTTCCAGCTTTAGAAGTGCGGATATCGCCGATATCAGGCCAGTTCCGCAGACGCCTGTAGGCGGTAAATTTCCGATGGTGGAAAAGCCGAGAGAGCCGTCTTTTTTTGCCCAAACTGCGTCTATCGCGCCGGGGAGGGCGCCCTGACCGCAGGTGATTTCGGCGCCCTCGAAGGCGGGGCCGGCGGCGGTAGAACAGCACAGGAGGCGGCTACCGGTGAAGAGCGCCATTTCGCCGTTAGTACCGACGTCTACGAGCATTTTGGCACTTTTTGGGGTGGGTGCAGTGGGGGACTGGAGGGGTGCCAGAGGGGTAGCAGAGGGGGTCTGGAGCTGCGTTAAATTTGTGGAGAGGATTGCGCAGATTATGTCCGGTCCGACGAAGGCAGAAATTGCGGGCGGGAGATAAATTTCGGCGTTTTTGAGTGGGGCTTTGAGTATGCTTGAGGGGGGTATTAGGGTACCAAAAAGGGTGTTTGGGGTGAAGGGGGAGATGCCGAGCGAGGCTACCGGCAGACCGAGGAGCAGGTGGAGCATTGTCGTGTTGCCGGTTATGCAGACGCGCTCAATTTCGTCGAAGGTTTTTTGGGAATTTTGGACGGCGGCTTGGAGGAGCTCGTCCAGCTGGGAGCAGATAGCGTTTTGAAGCGGGGCTACCCCGCGCTCGGTTGTGGCGGTAATTCGGCTGAGCACGTCCGCGCCGAAAACGCTCTGGCGGTTTAGCGCGGTTTCGGCGGCGAGGATTTTTCCGCTGCCGAGGATGAAGAGCAGGAGAGTTACCGTCGTCGTGCCGACGTCCACGGCGCAGCCGAGTTTTTCGGGGCGCTCGCCGTCATACTCCGCCGCCGCGCCGCCCGGAGGGGCGAAGGCGGTTTCTTCGATTTTTGCTTCGGGCGCGAGAATCTCAATTTCGCCTTGTGCTCGGCAGAAGCAGGCTAGGCGGCGGACAAAGCCCGAAAACGGCGGCGTGGGAGGGAGCCTTTCGAGAAAAGCCTGTTCCTCGGCCGAGATGGGGCTGAGCTCGGCGGAGAGGGGGTTTAGCCAGACGGCGCACTTGCCGCAGGAGCGCCTTGAGCCGCAGGGGGAGCGGAAGCTCACCCCTGCGGCAGTCAGGGCGTCGGAGAGCAGGCCGCTCGCGGTTATTGAAATTGTTTTGGATGGTGTGTTCATAATAATTATTTCTTGTCTCTGTGGAAGAATTTGAGGATTGATGTTTCGCCCGAGTGGTGTTTTAGGGATTTTTCCATTTGGAGCATATGGTAATCGGCTTTTTCGAGATTGTCCGGGGTCTCGTAGCTGTCAACTAAGCCGGAGGCGAGAAGCCCCGAGTTCTTTTCGTCCCCGCGATATGCCAGCTTGAGCATGACGGGCGTCAGAATTGCGGTGCAGACGACCATTATTATAATTACGCTGACGAAGGCGTCCGGAACGAGGCCGAGCTCCTTGCCCTTGTTCGTTACAATTAGGGCGACTTCGCCGCGGCAAGCCATGCCGAGGCCGGTTCGCAGGGCGTCTTTATTCGACATTCCGCACAATTTTGCGCCGATTCCGCAGCCGAGGAGCTTCGTGAGTACGGCGAGAATTACAAAAACGACGGCGGCGAGAATAACCGTCGGTCCGAAGCCGTCTAGGGTTGCGTTCATGCCGACCGAGGCGAAGAAGATGGGCGTGAGCAGCATATAGGAGATCGGGCGCACGCGGGAGTCTATGTAATCGCCCTGCTTTGTCGCACCGAAGGTTATACCCGCGACATAGGCTCCTGTTATGTCCGCAACGCCGAAGAAGCGCTCTGCGCAGAAGGCGACGAGCAGGCAGCAGGCGAATGCCAGAATCGGAAAACGCTGGAGGTGTCGGTCGGAGAGCCTGTGGCTATACCACTCGACGAATTTTTTAAGGAAGATGAAAACCAGCACGGAGAACACCAGAAACAGAGCAATTTTAAGTAGGACTGTGCCGATACCGGCGGAGGAGTCGCCGCCGAAGGAGGAGACGATTGTCAGGCAGATAAGCCCCAGAACGTCGTCGATAAGCGCGGCGGCAAGAATAGTGCTGCCCACCTTTGTGTTGAGCTTTCCCATTTCCTTTAGGGCTTCAACGGTTATGCTGACGGAGGTGGCGGTCAGGACGGTGCCCAAGAAGATGTGTTGGAGCAGCAGATTTCCGCCGTCCGCAAGCTCGCCGCGATTGAAGATAAAGCCGAAGGCCGTGCCGCCCGCGAGCGGTATCAGAACGCCCAGAAGGGCGACGAGGAAACCGGCCTTGCCGTTTTTAACAAGCTCCTTGAGGTCTGTTTCGAGACCGGCGGCGAACATGATTACGATTACGCCGATTTCAGACAGGCGGGAGAGAAAGTCTGTCTCCGTGAGAAGACCCAGCACGGCGGGGCCCAGCAGGAGCCCGGCGAGAAGCGCGCCCACAACCTGCGGCAGGTGAATCCGGCGGGTCACGAGTCCCAGCGCCTTTGTCGCGAGAAGAATTATCGCTATGTCCAGTAGATATTTGTACGAGCTCATGAAAGAAGGACCTCTTTTCGAGAAAGTTATAGTTTTTGTGCGCAGTCGGGGCTGATGAGACAGGCCTCGCAGCGGGGGCTTCGGGCGGGGCAGACGGCTCTGCCGTGGAGGACGAGCCTGTGGCAGAAGTCTGAGGATTTTTCCGGCGGGATTAGTCGGCGCAGCTCGGTCTCGATTTTTACGGGGTCCTTGAGCTTTTCCACCAGTCCCATGCGGTTAGCCAGGCGAATGCAGTGGGTGTCCACGACTATGGCGGGTTTTCCGAAGACGTCTCCCAAGATGAGATTTGCGGTTTTGCGCCCGACTCCGGGCAAAGACAGAAGAGCCTCCATAGTGTCCGGCACCTGTCCGCCGAAGCGCGTAAGAAGCTCTCCGGCGCAGGAGACAAGGTCCCGCGCCTTGCTGTGGTAGAAGCCGCAGGAGCGGATTAGTTCCTCAACCTCCTCAAGCTCGGCCTCGGCTATGGATTCCAGCGTCGGAAAGCGCCCGAAGAGGGCGGGGGTTATCTTGTTCACACGCTCGTCCGTGCACTGGGCGGCAAGGCGCGTCGCGAAGAGCAGCTCATAGGGCTTTTCGTATTCAAGCGAGCACTCCGCTAAGGGATAGAGCTTCTCCAGCCCCGCGATGATACCGGCTATCTGCTTTTTTGTTCTCATATCCCGCTCCGTCTATCTATTATCTAATATCTCTTATCTCTTATCTGCATTAAAATTATAGCACCTCGCACACATAAAATAAAGATTTTTATTGTGCTGTTCGCGATTATGGGATATACTGTATAAGGCGTATTCGGCGCGTGTGCCAAATGCCTTTAAAAACAATACGGATGGGGGAACAATTTATGATAGAAGAGATGTTGGAGCTTATAGGACGGGAGGACGCCGAGGTCGCCGAGGCAATGCGGCTTGAAACGGCGCGTCAGCGCGGGAACATTGAGCTTATAGCCTCCGAGAACTTTGTGAGCCAGGCCGTTATGGCGGCGATGGGCAGTCCGCTCACGAATAAATATGCGGAGGGCTATCCCGGACGCAGGTACTACGGCGGCTGTCAGTTTGTGGACATAACGGAGAATCTGGCAATTGAGCGGCTCAAGAAGATTTTCGGCTGCCGCTTTGCGAATGTGCAGCCCCACAGCGGGGCGCAGGCCAATCATGCGGCCTATATGACGCTCTGCGCCGTCGGCGACACGGTTCTGGGTATGGATCTGGACGCGGGCGGGCACCTTACCCACGGAAGTAAGGTCAACTTCTCCGGCAAGCAGTATAATATGGTCTCCTATGGTGTGAATGACGAGGGCTATATCGACTATGACGCCCTGCGCGAGAAGGCGCTGGAAGTGAAGCCCAAGATGATTATCGCGGGCGCTTCCGCCTATCCGCGGATTATAGATTTCAAGAAATTCGGCGAGATTGCGCGCGAGTGCGGAGCTTATCTCATGGTGGACATGGCGCACATCGCGGGGCTTGTTGCGGCGGGGCTCCACCCGAGTCCCTTCGGCCACGCCGATATCGTGACCTCCACGACGCACAAGACCCTTCGCGGGCCGCGCGGCGGCGTAATAATGACGGACGACGAGGCCCTTGCCAAGAAGATTAACAGCGCGGTGTTCCCCGGTCTGCAGGGCGGGCCGCTCGAGCACGTGATAGCGGCGAAGGCCGTCGCCTTCGGCGAGGCGCTTAAACCGGAGTTTAAGGAGTATCAGAAGAGGGTCGTAGCCAACTGCGCGGCACTGGCAAAGGGGCTCTTAGACTCCGGCGTGCAGCTAGTCTCCGGCGGGACGGACAATCACCTGCTGCTGCTCGATCTGCGGGAGGCGGGAGTCTCGGGGCTGGAGCTTGAGAAGCGGCTCGACGAGGTTCACATCACGACGAACAAGAATAAGATTCCGAACGACCCGCGCACTGCCAAGGAGGCCAGCGGAGTGCGCCTCGGTACGGCGGCGGCGACTACGCGCGGCTTCGACGAGGAGGATTTTGCGGAGATTGCCAAGCTCATCGCGGCGGCGGTATTTGACTTTGAGCCGCATAAGGAGTATATTGCCAAGCGCGTGGGAGAGCTGTGCGCGAAGCATCCGCTATATTAAACCTCGTAGAGTTTCGCCCCGCAGGGCGAAATAGAATTGAACATTTTTTTCAGCGGCGTGTACGGTGAAAAAAATACTTCTCAGCCCGCTAGTCGCCGCATAGCGGCACGTGGCGGGCTGAAACCTAACTGGCGGAAAAGGGCGAAGCCCTTTTTCGACAAACCGGAGCGAAGCGGAGGGAAAAATGGAATATAGACCGCTTGCGGACGAGCTGAGGCCGGAGAGTTTGGACGAGGTCGTCGGGCAGGAGCATATTTTAGGGCGCGGCAGTATGCTGCGGCGGATAATAGAGTCCGGGCAGGTGCCGAACATGATTTTCTATGGGCCGAGCGGCACGGGCAAGACCACCGTTGCGCGCATTATTGCCGAGCGCACGCAGAGGTCTCTGCGCCGGATGAACGCGACGACGGCGGGTACCTCTGACATCAAGGGGATTATCGGGGAGCTCGACACCCTCCTCGCGCCGAACGGCGTGCTGCTCTATCTCGACGAGATTCAATATTTCAACAAGAAGCAGCAGCAGTCGCTTTTGGAATTCATCGAGAACGGGAAGATTACGCTCATCGCCTCGACGACGGAGAACCCGTATTTCTATGTGTTCAATGCGATTTTGTCGCGCTCGACCATCTTTGAGTTCAAGCAGGTCGCGCCGGAGGAGACGATCCGCGCGGTGCGCCGGGCGACCCAGTTTCTGGAACGGCGCGACGGGGTGAAGATAAGCGCAGGTGAGGAGACGCTTCGCGTCATCTCGCTCGGCTGCGGCGGGGACGTGCGCAAGGCGATTAACGCCCTTGAGATGCTATATAATGCGCAAAGGGGCGCGGGGGGCGAAATTGTTCTATCGCCGGAGGACGCGCGGCTCGTGACTCAGCGCAGTGCGATGCACTATGACAAGACGGGCGACGAGCACTTTGACACGGTTTCGGCGCTCATGAAGTCGCTGCGCGGCTCGGACCCGGACGCGTCGCTGCACTATTTGGCGCGGCTGCTGGAGGCGGGCGATCTCATCGGCGCCTGTCGGCGGCTGCTGTGCTCGGCGAGCGAGGACATAGGGCTTGCCTATCCGCAGGCCGTCGGGATTGTGAAGAGCTGTGTGGACGCCGCGCTGCAATTGGGGCTGCCGGAGGCGCAGCTTCCGTTGGCGCAGGCGGCTATTCTGCTGGCGACGGCGCCGAAGTCGAACAGCGTTGTGGAGGCTATCGGCGCAGCCCGGGCGGACGTCAAGGCCGGCAAGACGGGCGCGTTTCCGCGCGAGCTGCAGAATGTCCACGCCGATTCGACAGAGCATAAGCGCAACCAGAATTATAAGTATCCGCACAACTATCCGGGGCACTGGGTGAAGCAGCAGTATCTGCCGGACGTATTGAAGGACGTGCGGTATTATGAATATGGCGACAATAAAGTCGAGCAGGCCGCACGGGCGTACTGGGAGAGAATTAAACAGGAGCTGTAGCTCCTGTTTAATAGATAATAGATAATAGATAATAGATAATAGATAATAGATAATAGATAATAGATAATAGATAATAGATAATAGATAATAGGTCATAGATATGGATATAAGAGTCGGTGATATTTTGACAATGAAGAAGGCGCACCCCTGCGGCGAGCGGAGGTGGGAGGTACTGCGCACGGGCATGGATTTTAAGCTGCGCTGCCTCGGCTGCGGGCACGAGGTGATGGGCTCGCGGGGGAGGTTTGAGAGGAATGTCAAATGTGTCGAGCGCGCCAGATAAGAGATAATAGATAAGAGATAAGAGATATTTACATTTGTGACTGGAAATTTCATGCAAAAGGGGTTATACTAAGACAAATACCTTCTGAAAGGATTTTTATTATGGCTACTACTCTTACGGATGCACAATTGGGGCAGCTGGACGCTTATTGGCGCGCCGCCAACTATCTCTCCGCCTGCCAGCTCTATCTGCTGGACAACCCCCTGCTCGAGGCTCCGCTCGAGGAGCGGCACCTCAAGAAGACCATTGTCGGCCACTGGGGCACCGTTCCGGGGCAGAACTTCATCTATACCCACCTAAACCGCGTGATCAATCGCTATGACCTCAATATGCTCTACATCTCAGGCCCCGGGCACGGCGGAAACGCCATGGTCGCTCAGGACTGGCTAGACGGCAGCTACACCGAGATTTATCCCAACATCACCCGCGACCGCGAGGGCATGAAGCGGCTCTTTAAGCGCTTTTCCTTCCCCGGCGGAATTCCGAGCCACGTTGCGCCCGAGACCCCCGGCTCCATCCACGAGGGCGGCGAGCTGGGCTATAGCCTTGCCCACGCCTTCGGTGCGGTTTCCGACAACCCCGACCTCATTGCCGCCTGCGTCGTCGGCGACGGCGAGGCCGAGACGGGACCGCTTGCCACCGGCTGGTTCGGGAATATGTTCATTAACCCCATAACGGACGGGGCGGTGCTGCCGATTTTGCACCTCAACGGCTTTAAAATCGCAAACCCGACGCTGCTGGCGCGCATCCCGCGCGAGGACCTCGAGAAATATTTCCGCGGCAGCGGCTGGACGCCCCGCTTTGTCGAGGGCAGCGACCCGGCTGTAATGCACCGCGAGATGGCGAGCGCGCTCGACTGGGCGATTCACGAGATTAAGCGCGTTCAGAAGGCAGCTAGAAGCTCCGGCGTCTCCGAGCGTCCGCGCTGGCCGATGATAGTTCTGCGCACGCCCAAGGGCTGGACAGGCCCGAAACAGGTCGACGGCCACAAGCTCGAGGGCTCGTGGCGCGCGCATCAAGTGCCCGTTACGCTGGGCGATAACGTTAAAAAGCACCTTCCGGTGCTTGAGGCCTGGCTGCGCAGCTATAAGCCGGAGGAGCTGTTTGACGCGAACGGCGCGCCGGTGCAGCAGCTTCTGGACTTTGCGCCCAAGGGCGCGCGGCGCATGGGCGCGAACCCCCACGCCGACGGCGGCATTCTGCTGCGCGATCTGCGCACGCCGGACTTTAGGGACTATGCCGTCACGGTGGACAGCCCCGGACAGACGGTGTCTCAGGATATGCTCGTGCTGGGCGAATATGTCCGCGATGTGATGAAGCTAAATCTTGAAAGCCGCAACTTCCGCGTGTTCGCGCCGGATGAGACGGCGTCGAATCGCCTAACCCCGCTCTTTGACGTCACCGGGCGGAGGTTCATGGGACAGATTGAGCCGGACGACGACGCCTATCTCCAGACGGACGGCAGAGTCATGGACTCCATGCTCTCCGAGCATATGTGCGAGGGCTGGCTGGAGGGCTATCTGCTCACCGGGCGGCACGGCTTCTTCAACAGCTATGAGGCCTTCATCAGAATCGTCGACTCCATGTTCTCGCAGCACGCAAAGTGGCTCAAGGTCTGCAACGACCTGCCCTGGCGGCACGATATCGCCTCGCTCAACTATATCCTCTCCTCGAACGTCTGGCAGCAGGATCACAACGGCTTCACGCATCAGGACCCCGGCTTTCTCGACCACGTCGCCGACAAGAAGGCGGACGTCGTGCGCATTTATCTCCCGCCGGACGCCAACTGCCTGCTGAGCTGCTTCGAGCACTGCATCAAGAGCCGCAACTATGTCAATGTTCTGGTGACGAGCAAGCACCCGCGCCCGCAGTGGCTCACCATGGAGCAGGCCGTCAAGCACTGCACTCAGGGCATCGGTATCTGGGAGTGGGCGTCGAGCGACGCAAACTCCGAGCCCGACATTGTCCTCGGCTGCTGCGGCGACACGCCGACGCTTGAAGTGCTAGCCGCTGTGACGATTATGCGCGAGCACCTTCCGGAGATTAAAATCCGCGTCATCAACGTCGTCGATCTGATGAAGCTCCAGCCGCACGAGGAGCACCCGCACGGTATGTCGGACTCTGAGTACGATTCGCTGTTCACGCGCGATAAACCCATTGTCTTCGCCTTCCACGGCTATGCCAAGCTCATACACGAGCTGACCTATCGCCGCCACAACCACAGTATGCACGTGCGCGGCTACAAGGAGGAGGGGACGATTACCACGCCCTTCGATATGCGCGTGTTAAACGACATCGACCGCTATCATCTCGTCATGGACATGGTGAAATATCTGCCTCAGCTCGGAAATCGGGGGGCATATCTCGTCCAGCGCATGAAGGACAAGCTCGTCGAGCACAAGCAGTATATCCGCGACAACGGCGCAGACCTGCCGGAAATTTTGAGTTGGGAATGGAAGTAAGGGCAGATAGAAGATAATAGATAAAAGATAATTTCCGCGTTACAACGCGCACATATTTTCGCGCCACAGGCGCGGGACGTTTTTCCGCTGCACGGCGGCGGGACGAAAGAAGCCGCTCCTGAGGGAGCGGCGGAAACGCGGCGTTGCCACGCCGGGGCGTCCTCGCCGGACGGGCGCCCTACGCGGGCAGCGTACAAGGGGGACTTTCTTTGCGAAGAAATGTCCCCCTTGTAAATCCCCCAAAGAAGGGGCACAATGACGCTTCGCTCTGTTGGAGCGCGCCGCTCGCAGGCTCGCGGTCGTTGCCCGCTCCTTTACTTCGTAACAGTCGCTACTGCGGTGGGTACGAAGCTGGGACGAGGTTTGGACGAAGGACGGGGGGCGGCGGGCTTAAATCACGTTTCCTTTGTGCGGTCTTCGGCGATTTGATACACCTGGCTGTCGGCGCGGGCGGCGATTACGACTATACTCATGATATTATTCTCTCGAATCAGCTTATACACCACGCGAATACCGAGCTTTAGGAGCTTAATTTTGCACAGCCCCGTGAGATTAGAGCCGCTGACGTTGCCGAGAGGCTGCCCGTAGCCGCCCTCGCTTTTGGGGAGCGGATTTGCTTTGACGCGGTTTATGGCTTTCAAAACCTGAATACGCTGTGAGCCGTCAAGACTCTTTAGGTCGTCCATCGCGGCGTCGAGGTAGTCAACCTTATATTCCTTATCCTTATCCATCATTCAAAGTCCACACCGATTTCAGGTTCAGGCGCGGCGTCAAGGTCAGCCTGCGTAATGCCGAGTTCATTCATCACATCCTCGGTTGAGCGGCGGACGCCCTTGTCGTTATTCAGCCTTTGCAGAGCGAGCGACAGCAGATATTCGTTTTCCACAGTCTCCATTATCTTTTTATAGCGTTCCGGCGACACCATGACGCAAGCAGGGACGTTATTTTTCACGACGATTTTGTACCCGTCGTGCTGAACCTCGTCAATAATCTTGGACGCTTCGCCTTTGTTAAAGCGGGAAATAGGGACAAGCGCGTCGAGCATTTCTGCTGAAGCAATAGCGTTGAACATTGAAAACACCTCCCGTTCATACTACTATTATTATACGACGCACTAATAAATATGTCAATAAATTTATTGTAATTATTTCTACAGAGACAGCTTTAGTGTGTTAATCTCGTCCTCGTATTTGTGTTCTACTTGGGTTGCGGTGCCGCGGATCATCATTGCGGCGAGGTCGTCCTCGGCGGTGTCGAGGGCGTTTTCTATTGAGCCCGGATACGCCACCGTGACCTCATAGCGTCCGATTTTGTCTGAAAAGCTCACGGTGAGAGAGCACTTTTTGAATTTGGGTACGACGATATTGATTACCAGCTCCTCGGCTATGAGACGGAGCTTTTTTGCCAGCGCGCCGTCTACCGCGTGGCTGAAGCAGAAGGCGTCGATGCCGGAGAGCAGCTCGAAGCTGTCGAAGTCGACGGAGGCGACGTCGTAGTTGAAGCTCCGAATTCTGTAGATAAACTCTTGAGTCTTGGGTTTTTGAGGCGCGGAGAAGATTTCTTCCGGGGCGCCGCTCTCATAGATTCCGCCCTCATCCATATAGAACACGCGGCTACTGACCTCGCGGGCAAAGCTCATCTCGTGGGTGACGATGAGCAGCGTCAGCCCTGTTTTTGAGAGGTTGCGGATTACCGCCATGACCTCCCCAACCATTGTGGGGTCGAGGGCGCTTGTCGGCTCGTCGAATAAGATGACCTCCGGCTCCATTGCAAGGCAGCGCGCGATTGCGACGCGCTGCTTTTGACCGCCGGACAGCTCGTGCGGATAGTGGTTGGCGCGCTCTGTCAGTCCGACGGTTTTGAGCAGCTCATAGGCTTTTTCCTCCGCCTGCTCCTTTGTTTTTCCCAGCAGCTTCATAGGCCCTGCGCAGAGATTTTGAAGCGCGGTAAGGTGGGAGAACAGCCCGAAGTTTTGGAACACCATGCTCATTTTTCGGCGTACCTCGTTGACGTTTTTCTTGTCAACCCTCTCGCCGTCGAAATAGACCTCGCCCGCCGTGGGCGGGGACAGAAAGTTTATGGCGCGCAAAAAGGTGCTCTTTCCGGAGCCGGAGGGCCCGATTATGGAGACTATGTCGCCGCGCTCGATTTCACAGCTTACGTCGTGGAGAATGATGTTATCCCCGAAGCGTTTTTCGAGATTTTCAACCTTTATTATACTCATTTGTGTGCCTCCGGTCCGAAACGTCTGATAAGAAATTTAAAGAACTGCACCAGAATTGTTGTTGAGAGCAGATAGATGAGCGCGATGAAGAGCAGCGTGAAGAAGGGGTCATAGGTGCGGGAACGAACTATATCTGCGGCTCTCGTGAGATCCTGAATTGTGATGTAGCCGACGACTGCCGTTGCCTTTACAAGCTCGACGAAGCCATTGAAGTAGCCCGGAAGGGCGAACTTGACCGCCTGAGGCAGAGTTACCGTTTTGAAAGCGCCGAAGGCCGAGAAGCCAATGCTGCGCGCGGCTTCGATTTCGGTTGTGTCAACGGTGTCTATACCGCCCTTGAGACTCAGGGCGATATCCACCGCCTTGACGAGGGAGAACGCGCTGACCGCGATTATCACCGCCGAGGCTTCCGACTCGCGGAAGACGATATGGTAACTGATCATCAGCAGAACAACTATGGGTAGCCCTCGTATCAGACCCGAATAGAAGGTACCCAGCCCCCTTACAAGACGGGTTTTTCGCAGGAGCACCCAGCACAGGAAGCAGCCGAGAATAGTCCCGAAGAACTGAGAGAGGAAGGCGATTTCGAGCGTTATCTTCATGCCGTTTACGAATATCAGCCAGCGGTTTTCGGTTATGAGGTTCTTTTCTACGGCGTCCTTCAGCCAAGTGATCAGATTGAAGCTCTCGCCCGAAGTGACGCCGGTTTTCAGATAGGCAATCGCGTGGGGCTCGTTGTAATAGGGCTCGGAGAACAAGACGGATTTAGCGCGCTCCTCGGTTATGGTGATCTCGGCTATAGCTAAGTCCGCCTTTCGGGAGGCGATGTAGGGCAGCAGACCCGAGAAGGTCATGTCGACAAGCTCGATATCTTTGCCGCAGTAGGCGGCGAAGCGGCGCGCCAGCTCCATATCGTAGCCCGTCATTGAGCCGCCCTCTCCCAGAAAGGTGAAGGGCATGGAGCCCAAAGAGGTCGCGACTGAAAGAGTTCCGTTCTCGCCGGTCAAGGGTATGTCCGGCATGGAGGGGACGTTTGCGGGGTCGAAGCTCTCGAGCCAGCGATCCGACATCTCGTCATAGGTGCCGTCGGCCTTTATAAGCGCGAGAAACTCGTTAAACTGATCTATTATCGCTTGATCCATCGACATGGCGCCCAAGGGATTTGCCGCCACGTCCTCCGGCACCTCCAGCATCGCGAGGGAGGAATATTCCTCCTCCATTAGACCTATATAGGCGGAGAAATAGCTGTACAGCACGGCGTCTGCCCTGCCGTTTTTGACCGACTCTATCATGGAGGGGAAATCGTCGAAATAGAGAAGCTCTTTCGCCTGCATCAAATTTTGAGCCATTTCGTCGTAAATGGAGCCGGTGAGAACGGCGATGCGCTTGCCGATAAAGTCATCGAAGGTCGGAGCGTTTAGGTTCTCGCGCAGGGTGATGAACGCCAGCTGATCGTCGTAAATGGAGTCGGTGAAGAGGACGGATTTTGCCCGCTCCTCGGTTATGGTGAGATTCGAGATTCCAAGGTCTGCTCTGCCCCCCGAGACGGCGGCGAGCAGCCCGCCGAATTCCATGGTTATGTATTCGAGTTCGAAGCCTGCCCAAGAGGCGAAGCGGTTCATAAGCTCGATTGAATAGCCCTTTAATATGCCGCCCTCGCCGGTGTAGTCGAAGGGGACATAGGCTCCTGTTGCGGCGACGGTGAGTTTTCCGCGCTGCCCGGTATATGTAAGCTCCGGCATGGGCGCGTCGAGATCGGGCACGCCGTCAAACCAGCGGGAGATCATATCGTCCTTTGTTCCGTCGGCGGATATGAGCGCGAGAAAGGAGTTGAATTCGTCCACGAGCGCGCGGTTTTCAAAGCTCGAGATTGCGCCGATAGAGCCCATGAAAACTGACATGGGGATTTCGATGCACTCGAGGCTTCCGTCGCCGACCTCGGCTGCCTGCAGTCTCAAGGCGGACAGGTCGTTGCAATAGGCGGAAATCCTTCCGCTGAGCACGTCCTGTATGCCGGCTTCGGCGTTCGGGTAGCTGAGCATTTCGATATCCATCGCCTCGAGCGTGGGGATAGCGGCGGAGCCGACGTCGATGCCGACTTTTTTGCCCTCAAACCAAGTGTAGTCGCGCAGCGGCTCGCTCTCGGCGGTCTGCGCCAGAGCAGGGAAGCCGCCGGCGAAAAGCGAGACAAGAGTCGCGGAGAGCAGTATGAATACGAGCAGTTTCTTCTTCAAGGAAGGTTTTCCCTCATTTCTGTGGATTCTCTGTGTTTATTCAGTGGGCTCCGAGCCGGTGAAACGCAGGATGAGCATGGTGATATCGTCGGCCTGCTCCGCGCCGTCGGCGAAAGCGTCAATCTCGCGCTTGACGGAGACGGTGAATTCCTTTAGCTCGCTTCCGGCGTATTTGTTTGCAACCTCCAGCAGCCGGGGATCGGAGAAAAGCTCGTCGGAGCGGTTTGTTGCCTCCGTTACGCCGTCGGTGTACATGAAAAGCTCGTCGCCGGGGGACAAAGTGAGCTTGCTCTCCCGATAGAACATATTCTCCATGCCCGCCAGAACGAAGCCGCGCCTAACCTCCAGAAACTCAAACTTTTCGCCGCTGCGCCGCAGCAGAGGCGGATTGTGCCCGGCGTTTACGAAGGTGAAATCGCCCGTCGTGAGGTCTAAAAAGCCCATGAAGCAGGTGACGAACATTCCCGCCTCGTTGTTTTCACACAGAAGGTTGTTGACGATTTCAAAGACCTCTTGAGGCGTTTTTTCGTATTGTGCGTTGTTTTTGATAAGGGTCTTGGCGATGACCATAAACAGCGCCGCCGGAACGCCCTTTCCGGAGACGTCCGCCATGACGATTGCCAGCGTGTTGTTATCTATGAGGAAGAAGTCATAGAAGTCGCCGCCGACCTCCTTTGCCGGGAGCATACTCGCGTAGACGTCAAATTCACTTCGGTCGGGAAACGGCGGGAAGATTGACGGGAGCATACTGGTTTGAATCTGCGTAGCGACATTGAGCTCAGTTGCAATGCGCTCCTTGTCTGCCGTGACCTTTGTGAAGTCGCTTATGTAGCCTTGAAGGGCGCGGTCGATATAGCGCATGAACACATTTGAGATGAGCAGCACTAAGGCAATAACGGCGAGCATGACGAAGAAGACAACAGTCATCGAGTTGCCGTAGAGAGCGCCGATAGTGACGGGATAAGTTACCGCGACGTACCAGTCTACTGAGGGCATATAGTCTGTCAGGTAGATTGTTCTGTTTCCTCCCGAGTCCCTTGCCTCGAAGATCGCGGGGGCGTCGCGGCCTGTTTTGTTAAGAGCCATTGCTCGCTCATAGAGGGCGGAGCCGTTTTCTCCCAGCAGGTCTTGAATGCGCTCGTTATTGCGGGCGATATCAAGGTCCTCGGATATCATGATAGCGCCGCTGCTGTTGAAGACATAGACCTTTGCGCGCGAGTCGATATCTTCGCTTAAGTCGGACATGAACTGGGAGATATCAAGACCCGTGCCCAGCATTCCGATGGGGACGGCCTGCTCGTTGAAGCTGGAGTCGGAAAACACGGGGACATTGACCCAGATGCTGATAGCGTCAAGGTCTTCGTTGTAGTTGACGTTGAAGTTGTACAGCTCCGTCTCGTAGAGGGTCATGTTATACCAGGAGTTTTCCGGGAGCGTCGGGTCGACGACGTAAGGGGGCGTGGTTGTGGTGTAAAAGAGCTTGTTGACGTCGCTCACCCAGAAGAGATCGGTGATGCCGCTGGTGCTCTCGTAATATGCCATCAGCTCCTCCTCCGCGGCATAGCGCAGGAAGTGGTCTGTGGGGTCCAGAAAATACTCTTGGATAGCCTGCAGGTTGGCGAGCTTGAATATCTCGAGAACCTCGCTGTTGACGGTGTCGGACAGGCGCAGCTTTGCGGTCTCGGCGGTGAGGTCTACGCTCTTATAGATTGCCTCGTAGCCCATACTGCGGCTCGCGAAAATGAAGATGAGGGAGCTTGCCAGCAGCACAACCGCGAACAGAATAATAGAGAAGAATCTGAATTTGCGGGCAATCATCCTGTCTTTGTTCTGCTCAGAGTTCATTTGACTCCTCCGTCAGGAGCGGCTTTTTTTACTGTAAGGATGTTCATGCCGTTTTCATAGCGATAGGTGATCTCGTCCGTCATCTTCTTTGCCATGAGCAGTCCCAGACCGCCGATTTCGCGCTGCTCGGCGGGCAGGGTGATATCCGGATCCCGGTGCTCGAGGGGGTTATAGGGCACGCCGCCGTCTAAGAACACGACGATTGTGCCGTCGGGAGCCTCCTCGGCGCGGATTCTTACGCTTCCTTTTTCGGGCGCATAGGCATAGGAGGCGATGTTTACGAAAATCTCCTCCACAGCTATATTCAGCTGCATACAAGCCTTGGGCGGAAGAGCGCCCATAGCGCCCTCGACAAACTCTAAAACCTCGTCGAGCTTGTCCAGACTTGCGTCAACTATCAGCTCGTTCATATACGCTCCACAGTTAAAACATCGATGAAGCCTGTCATTTCGAAGACTTCAATAATCTCGTCCATCACGTTTCTGACGGTCATTGAGCCGCCGACGGCGACTGCCTTTTTCTGACCCTTGAGCAGGACGCGCAGTCCGGCGCTCGAGACATATTCCAGATACTTGAAGTCCAGAATTACAGTTGGATTTGTGTCGAAGACGGGCAGAAGAACCGCCTCCAGCTCGGGCGCGGTAGTGGTGTCCAGACGCCCCTCGCACTCCAGAACAATTGCGTTTGCCTCGGTTTTTTGGGTGATTGTCATTTCTTGTTTCCTCCTAAAATTTATAGTCGGTGAGGGCACTTTGCCCCACCTATTACATGACAATGTCGATTACATTCATCTTGTACATATAGTTATACTTGATTTTTCGCGCGGCGCTTTGAGCCATGCGCACGCCGACCTTTTTGAGGGTTTCGTCGTCAAATTTGAAGTCCAGCGGGTTGTAATAGGCCCCGCTGCTGCGGATGTTCACACGGATATTATCTCCGTCGGCAAAGAGCTTTATGTCCATGAGCGGCGTTTTGCCCGAAAGGCTGCGTCTGCTTGAGCCGAAGCAGCGCAGGCTCGGCTCGCGGTAATTGTCCGATAAGTCCACCGCCAGCTCCTCCAGACAGAGCGCGGTCATATACGAGCGCTTTCCGTTGAAGCCGTGTTCCTTTAAGAAGCCCTGAACCCGCTCGGAGAGCCCCGAAATACTCGAGCCCTCGCCGGTGATTGTGATATCGAGCTTGGGGATGTTGTCGCGAACCTCCGGCGGCAGGCTTAGAATATCGTCCAGAGACTTTACCGGTCGGCGGTAAAGCAGCGACTGGGCCCCGAAAAACAGCAGGTACAGCGCTATGTAGCTAAAGCCGTTCGTCAGCCACAGGCCGAGATAACCCCAGCGCGGCAGGAGAATGAGCAGGAAAATCGGATACAGAAAGGAGTCCGCCGCGATGGAGTTGAGAAGCGACTTTGTAAACTGCTCCGTCGCCTCATAGGCATAGGTTAGAAGCCTGTTGAAGCAGACAATCGGGAAAAAGGACATTAGGATCAAGACTCCCGGGAGAATTACCGCCCTGTCCAGCCCGTTTTCCGCCGTTACCCCGTAGAGAGTGTACCAGAGCGGCATTGCCGCCAGAACCACAAGGCACCAAGCCAGGGTGATGAGCAGCCCGACCGCAAAGGAGGAGGAGAATACCTGCTTTATACCATTTCTGTCCCGCGCGCCGTATAGCAGGGCGAAGAGGGGCGAGCCCGCCGCGCCTATACCCTGTGAGGTGGTGAGCGCTAAGCGGTAAATAGAGTCCGTAACGGAGAAGACGGCGATTGAAATTACGCCGAGGTTGCTGACCAAGACGTTGTTTATTATGCCGCTTGTCAGTCCCATGGCGATCTGGTCTCCCGAGGAGGGAAGCCCTCTCTTAAAGGCGCTGAGATAGTCGCGGCGGCTGTAGCGGTAAAACCCGAATTTGAGCTTGACCTTCCTGTGCCTTAAAATCGCCAGCTGGATTATCGCCGTGGCGATGGTGCTCAGCGAAGTTCCGAGCGCCAGAGCGGGCAGACCGAGCCGAGTTGTCGCGGCAAGCAGAATTGACAGGAGCACGTTTGCCGCCATCGAGAAGATGGTCGTAAGCATTGCCTCTGTGTTCAGTCCGTGAGCGGAAAGAAGCTTTCCGAGGGTGTGATTCAGAGATGTGAGCATCAGCGCCGGGCAGTACCAGATGAGATATGACTCGGCGAGTGCGGCGGCCTCGGCCTCTCGCGCGCCGGAGATTTGGACAATCTGGCGTGAGAAAAGCGCGGTGATCGCGATGAAAAGCGCGCCGCCCAGAAAAATCGTAGTCAGCGCCAGAGAGAACATACGGTTTGCGCCCGCACGGTTTCCGCGGCCTATGTTTATAGTGAGCGCCAGAACCGCCCCGCTTCCGAAGATATTGATTATCGCCGTAACGAGAGTAATGAAAGGCAAACAAATTCCGATAGCCGCTATGTGCGTTCCGGTGAAAAAGGTTCCGGCGAGCACAGTGTCTACCATGGTGGAGAAATTCAGCGTTAACATACTCAGAAATCCCGCAGGCAGCGCGGAGAGTATAGAGCGGTGAATCAGCGTGTTGTTTTGTTCGTCTTTATGTCTTATTGTCATTGAGTGCTTTCGCGGCTGTGAGTTCTTTTTGTGCCGTGCGCCGTGTCCTCAGCTTTTAGTTAGTTCCGACTGCTGTAGTATACAGTATACCAAATCCAAACACAATAATAAAGCTTAATTTTTTCGAGACGGCGGGAGAAATTTGGCGGCTGGATTTGCTTTTTGTCACCTTTGATAGTATAGTGTTAGGCAAAGGGGCGGAGAATTTATTCTGAGAGGGGGGCGGCTATGTTTTTTGTAACCATACTGGATTTAAAGACTGATCTTAAGAAAACCGATTTTGACGCTCTGCTCGGCCTTGTCTCAGAAGAAAGGCGCGCGAGAGTTGCCGCTTTTCGCTTTTGGCGCGACAAGCGCAACTGCTTGCTGGGCGACGTCCTTGCCAGATATGAGCTGAGCCGCCAATTCCCCGAACTCGATTTTAAGCGGATCGAGTTTCGCTTGAGCGACTTGGGAAAGCCCTTTGTAAAGGGACGCTCGGGCATATATTTCAATATTTCGCACTGCGAAAAGACCATTGCCTGTGTTGTTTCCGACGAGCCGGTCGGCATTGACGCGGAGAACATCAAGGGGACGCCTGCCGGTATTGCCGAGCGATATTTCGCGCCGGATGAGGCGGCGTATATAGCCGAGGGCTCGGATTCGCGGCGTTTTTATGAGGTTTGGACGAAAAAGGAGAGCCGCCTAAAGCTCTCCGGTGCGGGGCTGAATATGTCCCTTTCTTCGTTTAGCGCTTTTGATAAGGCGGCTGACTTGCGGTATTATAATGTTTATGAAACGCAGAAGGTTATCTGCCATGTCTGCTCCCCGAAGCCGCAGCCGCCGATGGTTGAGGTCCTAGCGGCTGAGAAATTGGTGAGACGGGTGGAGTGGGCGCTGTGAAATGGCCACGCTGTGCGCGGCAACAGATTTCCGCGTTACAACGCAGTGTGACAGCGTGGAACCCACGCTGGGGGGTGTTACCCCATTGATAGCGGATAGCCGCGCCACGGGCGCGGGACGAATTTCGCCGCACGGCGGCGGGACGTAAAAATGCCGCTTCTGCGGAAGCGGCGGGGAAATCGGCGTTGCCACGCCGGGGCGTCCTGCGCGGACGGCGCAAAAGGGAAGCTTTCTTTCTGCGGAATGAACAAGTCCAGTAAAAACGGACAGTGACAAAAAAGGGCCTCCTGTTGTAGGATAAGTACAACAGGAGGTATTGTCATGCATAGAAAGAAAGGAACGAAAAATACGCCGCCGGAAAT
>JAISHS010000023.1 GCA_031262405.1 Oscillospiraceae bacterium
CGGCATAGCAATCACTCCTTTGTAATTGCTATTATTTGTCAAAGGCTTACCGATGTCTTGACACCTTCACTTACCTATGTCTTGACATTTTTCACTTACCGATGTCCTGAAACCGGACACTGCCCTTCACCCGTCCGCGTTTATTTTAGCGATCATTTCCGCCAAAACTCGGTCTACGTCGTCGTAGGAGATCTGGCAGGTGCCGACCTGCAGGTGACCGCCGCCGCCATATTTGAGCATGAGCTTGCCGACGTCGGTTTTGGAGGTGCGGTTTATTATACTGTGCCCCACGGCTATCGGGCAATTCTGCTTTTGGCGTCCGTCCACGACCCAGAGGGAGATGTTCTGATTCGGATACAGGCTGTACAGCAGGAAGCGATTGCCGGTGTAGATGGTCTCTACGTTTCGCAGATCGGTGAGGATGGCGTTTTTGTGGAGGGTGGTGTGCTCGGTGAGCATATTCTTAAATAGCTCGTTTTGTTCGAAATAAAGCTCCACGCGCTCCTTAACGTCCGGATTTGAGAGAATCTCGTCGATTGATTGAGTGCGGCAGGCCTCCATAAGCTGCTGCATGAGCTGAATATTGCTTATGCGGAAGTTGCGGAAGCGCCCGAGTCCGGTGCGCGGGTCCATTATGAAGCCGAGAAGAACCCAACCGGTGGGGTTTATTATCTCGTTGCGGGTGAGCTTTGCGGAGTCGACCTTGTCGACAAAGAGCACCATTTCCTCAAGACTGGCAAGACGCGTCGCGCCGCCGTAATATTCATAAATCACCCGCGCGGCGCTGTCAGCACGACGGCTCTCACCCTCAAAATCAAGGTTTTGCCCGAGACGCTCGTGCTCGCTGGAGTGATGGTCAAACCAAAGTCCGCAGCCCGGAACATAGGGGATGTTGGCGAGAATATCTTCCTTCGTGACCTCTAAAACACCGTCTTGAATGTCCTTTGGGTGTACAAATTTGATACTGTCGATCATACCCAGTTCGTTTAATATAGCACCGCAGGCAAGCCCGTCGAAGTCAGAGCGGGTAAGCAGTCGCATGATAATTCCCCCTTGGATTAAGTAGTATTAAACATTTTACCACTATCTATAGCACTTGTCTAGTAAGATTTAGGCAATAATCAGAGCTTCTTTAATAATGAATACATATGCATGTCGAGTATATTGCCGTTTTTGACGGCGTTCTGGCGCAGGGTGCCCTCAAAGCGGAAGCCCGATTTTTCAAGTACGCGGCAGGAGGCGGCGTTGGTGGCGAAGGGCTCGGCGTAAATTCGAAGAATATCCGTAGTTTCAAAGACGTGCCGACACAGCAGCTTCACGGCCGTGGTGCCCACGCCGCGCCCCCAGAAGCTCTCGCCGACATAGTAGCCGAGCTCGGCGGTTCGGCTGTGAATGTTGCTCTGGCGAAAAGCGCCGATGCTGCCGGCGAGTTTATCACCCAGCACTATCGCGAAGGCGAAAAGCTTGTTTTTATCTCCCTTGAGCATACTGCTTATGTAAGACTCGCCGTCCTCCGCCGTGTATGGATAGGGCAGACCGTCGCGCAGATTGTCCTGCAGCTTTTTGTTGCTGAGAAGCTCGCCAAGCGCGGGAGCGTCGGAGAGCCGCCAAGGGCGCAGGGATACTCCGCCGCTTCCGGAGAGAATCAGTTCGTCCTTCATAGCATTACTTCCAGCGGAAATTTTCTTTTCCGGCGGCGACTTCAAAATGATACTTGGCGATTCCGCAGTCGATTTTGGCGAGAACGCCGCCGGTTGGCTCGGCGTGAACAGTGTCGCCGGAGAGGGTGAACATAAAGGGCTGGCGGTTTATCGCCGAAGGCGCAAGCAGGACGGCTTCCATTCCCGCGCGGAACCAGTCCGGCATTTCGCCCTCCGCCTTGCAGAGCGCCGAGAGGGGCTTGCTCTTGTGGGGCACGCCCTGAGTTTCGCCGTAGCCGACGGAGATTATGATAACGATGCGCTCGCCGTGCGGCAGCTCGGCTGAATATTTTTTACCGCTGAACATAGCCGCCCAGCAGGTGTTGAGCCCCAGCTGCTGAGCTTTAATGACGATGCGCTCGCCGAAGTATCCGGCCTTTTCGTCGAGCTCGGGGGACTCAGGCCCGGCGAGGACTATGTAGTTTTTCGCGCCCTTGAACACGATCTTCGCCATCAGTCCGTTGAAGACTGCCGCCTCGTCCGTGACTAGGCGGATATCCATGCCGCCCTCGGCGTTGCAGGCGGCAATTTCGTCATTGAGCGCGCTGATTAACTCCGGCTCCAGAGCGCGCGGCAAATAGCGCCGGACGGAATGGCGCCGCTCAATCGCTTCCAAGATAGTCATAAAAAATCTCCTTATTGTCTCAACCCGCGCCGAAGCGCACAATTATGTGCCGCTCTGCGGCTCCTTATATCTATTATCTATTATTTATTATCTATTATCTGTGCTGCAATAGCGCAATGCGCTATTGCAGCACATTTCCCGCTGCGCAGTAGATTTCAAACCAGTCCTCCCGCGAGATAGTTATGCCTGCGCCCTTGACGCACTCGGCAAGGCGCGCGATTTTTGTGGAGCCGGTGACCGGCTGAATCTGCGCGGGGTGCTTCATTATCCAAGCGATTACGATTGCCGTCTTGCTTACACCAAACTTGTCGGCGACCTTTTGCAGAGCTGCGTTGAGCTCCGGAAACTTGTCGCTGTCTATATAGCTGCCGCGAATCTGCTTAGCCTGGAAGGGCGACCAAGCCTGAATCGTTATGTCCTCGAGGCGGCAGAAGTCCAGAACGCCATCGTCCCGCATGAGCGCAAACTCAGAGGTGGTGTTCGTATGCAGGGGGGCCGAGACCATATATGAGTGGGTGGGGGAGTATTGAAGCTGGTTGGCGCAGACAGTGCCAGGCCAGAATTTTTGAAGGAGCTTAATCTCATAGGGCGTGAAGTTTGAGACCCCGAAGTATCTGACCTTCCCCTGCTGCTCGAGGAGAGCTAGCGTTCCGGCAAGCTCTTCATAGTCGCAGAGCGGATCCGGCCTATGGATTAAAAGTACGTCGAGATAGTCGGTTTGAAGGCGCTTTAGGCTGCCCTCCACCGCTTTGAGGACATAGCCGCGGTCTGTGCTGTAGCCGGTGGTGACGTCGTCTCTGACAATGCCGCATTTGGATTGCAGCAGTACGCGCTCGCGCGCGATGCCCCCGGACATTGCACTGCCGAAAAGCGCCTCGCTCTCGCCTTTTTCATAGATATCCGCCAAGTCGAAGAAGTTTAAGCCCAAATCTAAACAAGAATTAATAAACGAATTGACCTTCGTTTTGTCGCCGAGTTCATGGCCGATGTGCATACAGCCGACCGATATTTCGGGCGTAGAAAGCTGTGTTTTTCCAAGATTTCTGCTTTTCATTTGTTTCCTCCGATTCTTAATACCGAAATTATACAACGCTTTGCAAAATCTGGCAAGTATTTCTTGATTAATAGAGCTGTCCTTGACTTTTTTGCTGCAAAAGTCTATGATAAAGTCGAAGAAGGACAATAGCGTTTGACGCCTTTTGAGCTGCCAAGACTAAATTTCAGCCCTTCTTTAGTCTATTACATACAGAAACGTTTAGGAGATTTTAGGCAAGATTTTCCTTTAAAAATGTCACATTTACTTCGCGCCAAATTAAAAACGATTTGTTTTGATTTTGTTCACAAATTCCCATATACTTTAATCAATGAATGTGCTGGCCAGGCAATTCTAGTCATTTTTAGTAACGCTGTAAAAACACATTATTTTGGTTAAAGGAGAGGAATTATGAGAGCGAAAGTTCAAAAGTTCGGTCGGTTCCTGAGCGGAATGGTTATGCCGAACCTGGGCGCGTTTATAGCTTGGGGTCTTATTACGGCTCTGTTTATCGCCACCGGTTGGACGCCGAATGAAAAAATTGCCACCATGGTCGATCCGATGCTGAAGTGGCTGCTGCCCCTTCTGATTGGTTACACAGGCGGCGAAATGGTCTATGGCAAGCGCGGCGGCGTCGTGGGCGCAATCGCCACGATAGGCGTACTTATCGGCTCCAGCGTACCGATGTTCCTGGGCGCGATGGGAATGGGTCCACTCGGAGCTTGGATTATTAAGAAGTTTGACCAAGCGACGGACGAGAGAATCGCCGCCGGCTTCGAAATGCTGGTTAACAACTTCTCCGCCGGTATCTTCGGCGGAATCCTCGCGATACTGGGCTTCCTGATCATCGGACCGATTGTTGAAACCATAACAAACGCTGCCGGCGCGGGCGTGGAATGGCTCGTAGACCGCAACCTGCTGCCCTTCGCCTCCGTGCTCGTTGAGCCTGCGAAGGTGCTCTTCCTCAACAACGCGATCAACCACGGCGTATTTACTCCGCTGGGCGCGCTGCAGGTACAGGAGACGGGACGCTCAATTATGTACATGATTGAGTCCAACCCCGGACCCGGCCTCGGACTTCTTGTGGCTTACTGCCTGTTCGGTAAGGGCAACGCGAAATCAAGTGCCCCCGGCGCCATCATCATCCACTTCCTCGGCGGTATCCACGAGATTTACTTCCCCTATGTACTTATGAACCCCGTGCTCATTATCGCCATGATAGGCGGCGGCGCTTCCGGAGTTCTGACCCTCTCGCTTCTGGGCGGCGGACTTATCGGCGCGGCGTCTCCGGGCAGCATCTTCGCAGAGCTTGCCATGTCTCCGAAGGGCGCAATCTTTGCTAACATAGTCGGCATACTGGTGGCGGCTGTGGTAACCTTCCTGCTGGCGGGACTGCTGATGAAGGCCTTCGGAAAAGGCAAGGGCGAGCTGGAAGACAGCAAAGCCCTGGTCTCCGATATGAAGGCTCAGAGCAAGGGTCAGGCTCCCGCTCCCGTATCAGCTGTCTCCGTTAAGAAGATCGCCTTCGCCTGCGACGCCGGAATGGGCTCGAGCGCGATGGGCGCGACGAAGCTTCGCAAAAAGCTCAAGGCGGCAGGCCTCGGCGGCATTGAGGTTATTCACTGCTCTGTTGACGAGCTGCCGAAGGACATTGACGTTATCGTATGCCATAAGGACTTGGGAGAGCGCGCGCAGAGCGCCTGTAAGGGCGCTAGGCTCATCACCATTACCGACTTCCTAAACGCACCGGAATATGACGAACTGATCGAGAGTCTGAAATAGAAAAACGCTGCGAGGAGCCTTGCGAGGCAAGGCTCCTCTATTATTAGGAAAGGGGTGTTAGTTTTTGAAAGAGCTTAGCTATACAATTACCGATCCCGACGGTATCCACGCGCGACCTGCGGGAATCTTGGTAAAACGAATGCAGGAATTTCCCTGCAACATCACCATCACCAGCGGAGAGAAAAAGGCCGACGGAAAAAGGCTCTTCGCGCTTATGAAAATGGCAGTTAAGAAGGGCATGACCATTACCATTACGGCGGAGGGCGAAGATGAAGACTCTGCGATTGCCGCCGTTGCCGAAACCCTGCGCGAAGCGGGACTTTAAACGATGCCTAACATTTCTCCCAGACTAAATCAAATACTGCGTATCCTGCTGGACGCGAAGGCCCCCGTGAGCGTTGACCGGCTCTCAAAGGCTCTGGACACGAGCCGCCGAACTGTTTTTCGCGAGCTTGAGAGTTTGGATTTTGTGCTGCGAGAGACCGGACTTGTTCTCGACACCGTCGCGGGCGCGGGAATGTTTCTCAAAGGCAGTGAGCAGGCAAGGCTCGAGCTCGACAAGGTATTGCGCTCGGGCGTCGCCCTGCCGCAGGGCAAGCGAGACAGGCGCGCGCTTCTGGCGTTTTTGCTGCTGGACGCCGGTGAGGCGCAGAAGCTATATTACTATGCCTCTGTCATGGGGGTGAGCGAGGCTACGGTGAGTCTCGACATGGACGCTCTCCAGCGGCGCTTCGCGGATTATTCGCTTAGTCTCGTTAGGCGGCAGGGCGCGGAGGTTATAGGCGACGAGATCAATTTTCGCCGGATGATCACCCATTTTCTTTTGCACAACGACGCCCTCTCGAGCCTTTTACAGCGGTTCAGTGCCCCCTTGTTTGACGCGCTGAACACAATTAAGCTCATAGCGCAGACTCAGTGGCTGGCGCGGATTGACTGGGTGACGGAGGAGTCCCAGCTCGTGCTCTGTACGCAGCTGGCGGTAATGATAGACAGGGTAAAGAAACAGCGGCCTCTGGTCAGAGTGTCTGAAACCGCGGGAGGGCTGTCTAAACAGCTGGCGGGGCAGATCTGCGACGATTTGGAGGACGGATTTTCAATAAAACTCAGCGCGATAGAGCGCACTTATGTGGCGTCGCTCATTTGCGCCTGCCGCGCAAAACAGCTCAATCCCTTGGATATACGTGACGAGGCGGCCTATAACCGAGTGCAAAATTTGGCGTTTCGCATGATTGACTGCTTCGACGGAAGTCTGTCGCCGAGTCTCAAGCTCAACGAGGACCTAGTCGACGGGCTGAGCGCACATTTGTTCAGCGCGATTGTGCGTCTCGAGAGCGGTTTGGAGCTGCCCTCCGCGATGCGCGAGCAGATGAAGCGCGATTTTCCCGAGGTATTTCTTAAGAGCGCTCAAGCCGCTAAGGTGTTAGAGCAGGAGCTGGGAGTACCGGTGCCCGACAGCGAGGTCTCGTTTATAGCGGCGCATTTCGGCGCGGCGCTTATGCACTTGGGCGAGCGTTCCAGCCGACGACTGGTACTCAAGGCCGGTATCATCTGCGTCGCCGGTATCGGGGTGTCCTATATGATGGCGTCGCAGGTGCGAGCGCAGTTTCGCGGCGAGCTTGAGGTAAGCGTCTGCGACTGGAGCAACCCCTTCGAGTGGGCGGATTTCGACCTGCTCATCTCCTCCATACCGCTGGAATATGACCGCTGTCCGGTGATTTGCGTAAGTCCTATTTTGAGCAAGGAGGACTACAGCGAGATTCGCGACGCCGTGAGAAGCCACGTGGCGCAGAGCGCCGACGAGCTGCCGCGCCTGAGCGGAAGTCTGCCGGAGCGGCTGAGCCGATCCTCCGCTCACTTTTTGGAGATGTCAGAGGTTCTGCGCGGCTACAGCCGTCTGCGCATACACGGCGACTGCAGCTTTGATGAGCTTGCGAAGATGACGGGCTATAGATTCGGTTCCTCTCCGGAGGCCGGAGCACAGATTTATGCCGACCTGACGCGGCGCGAGAAAATATCAAGTCAGGTAATTGATAAGCTCGGCATTATACTCTTACACGCCCGCACCTCGGGGGTGGAGCGGCCGCAGGTCGCGCTTGTAATTCCCGAGGGCAACGGGTTCACGAACCCATATTTTCAGGGCGTTCGCGGGGGACTTCTCATGCTGGTGCCTCAGGACAGCGGAAAGGATATGCTGGAGGTCTTCGGATATATCAGCAGTTCTCTCATAGAGGACGACGTGTTCCTTGGCGCGGTTCAAAGCGGCGACGAGGCGGTGGCTTATACGCGCATCGAGTCCGCGATGCTTCGCTATTTGCAAAACTATTGGAGTGACAACTTGCGCCGATAGGCGTTTATATTATTAGGAAAGGCGGTGTGCGCCCACGCGGCGAATCATGCGGCAGTTACGCGGATTTGTTCGGAGCTTTCACAGAAATCGGGCGCGGGTATTATGCAGGAGATTTTAAGCTTAGACAACATTTTTTTAGCGCTTGACAGCGAGCCTCACGAGGACGCGATTGTGCGCTGCGGAAACATTCTGGTAGACAGCGGCTATGTGTCGCCGAACTATGTTGAGGGTATGCTCAAGCGCAATCGAAGCTTCAGCACGGCAATCGGAAACTATATTGCCATTCCCCACGGTGAAAAGGAGTATAAAAAGGACATTCTCAAGACGGGCATCTGCGCGCTCACCTATCCCGACGGCTTAAGCTGGGACGGCGAAACGGTCTATCTCGTAATTGGCATCGCGGCGCAGGGCGACGAGCATCTGGATATACTCAACAACATTGTCGATAAGCTGGACACCGGCGAGGACGTAGTGAGGCTGGTGCAGCAAAACAGCAAGCAGGCGATTTATGATCTGTTTATCGGGAGCGAGCAATGATAGTAACAGTTACCATGAACCCGGCTCTGGATAAAACCGCCGTCCTGCCGCGGCTCGTGCCGGGGGGCTTAAACCGCTTGAGCGAGGTTCGTGTAGACGCCGGAGGCAAGGGCATTAACGTGAGCAAAATGATCGCCGTTTTGGGCGGGGACACGCTCTGTACCGGCTTTGTGGGCGGCGCTCAAGGCGAGGAGCTGACGCGCCGCATCAACGCGCTGGGTCTCAGGCTCAGCTTCATTGAGGTGCAGGGCGTCACGCGCACGAACCTAAAGCTGGTTGACGAGCAAGGCGGTCTGACGGAAATAAATGAGCCGGGCGTGCAGGTGAGCGAAAAGGACCTTGACCATCTCAAGCAGCTGCTTCTCGCGACCGACTCGACGACGGTGGTAATCAGCGGAAGTCTACCACGCGGAGCAAGCCCGGATACATATCGCGTACTCTGTGAGGCATTGAGAGCCGCCGGAAAGAGGGTAATAATTGACGCCGACGGCGAGGCCTTTGCCCGCGCCTTAGAGGCGAAACCCTTCGCCGTCAAGCCCAATCGCTTTGAGCTGCTGCAATATTTTGGGCTCCCGCAGGACACTCACGAGAGCGCCCTGCCCGGACTCTGCAGAAAGCTGCTTGATATGGGTGTCAGCTTCGTGGCACTGAGCATGGGGGAAGCCGGCGCGCTGTTTCTAAACGGAGAGAAGACCGTCCTTGCCCGCACAATTCCGCTGCAGGTGCGCTCATCCGTGGGCGCGGGAGACAGCATGGTCGGGGCGCTGGCTTATGCCTTTGAGCGGGGTCTGGATTTTGAAGAGACCGTTCGCTTCGCCATGGGCGCGGCTATGGGCGCGGTTACGACCGAAGGCACGAACGCGCCGCCGATTGAGCTTGTGCGTGATTTAGCAGGGCAAATTATCTGCGAAACGATTGAAGAGGAGTGAAGTTAAGAATGAAAACGAGAGCGGTACGCCTTTACGGCGCGGATGATATAAGGCTCGAGCACTTTGAGCTGCCGGAGATAAAAGACGATGAGATTTTAGTTCGGGTAATAAGCGACAGCATTTGTATGTCGACCTATAAGCTTCTTAAGCAGGGCAAGGCGCATAAACGCTGCCCCCAAAACGTGGACACAAACCCCATAATAATCGGGCATGAATTTGCCGGGGATATAATAAAGGTCGGGAAGAAGTGGCAAAACGAATTTACGCCCGGCGAGAAATTTGCTCAGCAGCCGGCACTCAATTACAAGGGCAAGCTCGATTCCCCCGGCTATTCCTATGAGTTCTGCGGCGGCGCCGCCGAATATTGCATCATGCCGCAGGAGGTTATGGAGTTGGGCTGCCTGCTGCATTTTAACGGCGACAGCTATTTTGACGCGTCTCTGGGCGAGCCTATCAGCTGCGTTATCGGCGGCTATAAGATGATGTATCACACGAACAAGCAAAACTACGACCACGCCTTGGGCATTAAGCCCGGCGGAAACGTGCTCATCCTCGGCGGCTGCGGGCCTATGGGTCTGGGCGCGATAGAATATCCGCTGGTGCTCGAGAAAAAGCCCGCGCGGCTCGTTGTAACCGACGCCGACTCAGACCGCCTTTCCAGAGCAAAGCAGCTTATTTCACCCGAGGCCGCCAAAGAAGCCGGGGTAGAGCTTCACTATGTAGACGCGAGGACGGACGAGGGTAGCTACGAGAGCCTTCTCGCACTGACCGAGGGTCATGGTTATGACGACGTGTTTATCTATGCGCCGATTCGCCAGCTCGCCGAGCTGGGCGACAAGCTCTTGGCTTTTGACGGCTGCATGAATTTCTTCGCGGGGCCCTCGGATTCGAATTTTCAGGCGCTTATCAACCTGTATAATTGCCACTACACTAGCACGCATATTCTCGGCAGTACCGGCGGCAACACCGACGATTTAAAGGAGGCGCTGCGCCTGTCCGCCGACAAGAAGCTGCGCCCGGCGGTAATGGTTTCACACATCTGCGGCATGGACTCAATAGCCGACACGACGGCAAAGCTCCCGCAGATTCATGCCGGAAAAATACTCTGCTACACCCACGTCGATCTTCCGCTCACTCCCCTTGACAGCTTTGAAAAGCTTGGGGAGAGCGACCCTCTATTTAAGAAGCTACATTTGAGCTGTCAGGCGCACGGCGGCCTCTGGAACAGTGAGGCCGAGGCGATTTTACTTGAGCACTTCGGCGTTGCTTCGGCGGCGAGCGCTATCTGTCAGGAAGGTGGAGACTATGAATTTTACCGGTAAAGGGGTCAGCCGCGGCGTCGCGATGGGGCGCATTCATTATATCGGTCAGGCGATGGATATTGTCGAAAACGAGCCGATTGAAAACGTGGAGCACGAGATAGCGCGGTTTAACATTGCCCGCGCCGAGGCGGCAAAGCAAATCGGCGAGATTGCCGTTAGGACGTCCAACAAGCTGGGCAAAGAGAAGTCACTGCTCTTCGAGGTGCATCAGATGATGCTCGAGGATCTTGACTATCGCGAGAGCGTGGAGTCGATTATCGCCTCCGAGCTTTGCTGCGCGGAGCACGCCGTGAGCGAGACCGCGAAAGAGTTTTCTCAGGTGTTCAGCGAGATGGACGACCCCTATATGCAGGCGCGCGCGGCGGATGTGCTGGACGTATCCCGCCGAGTGGTGGAGATTTTACAGGGCAAGCAGCATCAGCAGAGCTTTTTCGCTCAGCCCGTCATACTCGCCGGACAGGATTTTGCCCCCAGCGAGACCGCGCTGCTGGACCCCAAAACCACGCTGGCGCTTCTGACGGTCGGCGGCTCGGCCAATTCGCACACCGCGATTTTCGCGCGGACAATGGGGATTCCGGCGGTGATCGGTCTGGGCAGCGCGCTCGGCGAGAGCTGGGACGGCCACTTTTGCGTAATCGACGGCGAGACGGGCGAGGTTATTCTCGATCCGACGCCCGAGGAAATTGAGGTTATCGAGAAAAAACGCGCGGCGCAAATTGAGAGCATCCAGCGGCTGGAGGCCTTTCGCGGAAAACCCGCGCAGACAAAAAGCGGGCGGAGGGTAGAGCTTTTTGCCAATGTCGGCAATGTGCGCGATGCGGCTCTGGCTATGCAAAATGACGCCGAGGGTATAGGGCTCTTTCGCAGCGAGTTTTTATACTTAGAGAGCCGCGACTATCCTACCGAGGACGAGCAGCTGCAGGCCTATAAGGCCGTGGCGGAGACTATGCAGGGGCGAATGGTCGTCATCCGCACGCTCGACATAGGCGCGGATAAGCAGGTGAAATATTTTAATCTGCCGGTCGAGGAAAACCCCGCCATGGGTCTGCGGGCGCTTAGAATCTGCCTCACGAGACCCGAGGTGTTCAAGACTCAGCTGCGGGCTATCTACCGAGCCTCCGCCTTCGGAAGGGTGGCGATTATGCTGCCTATGGTCGCCTCGCTCTGGGAAATACAAAAGGCAAAGGAGCTTGCCGCCGAGGTGCGCGCGGCACTCGACGAAGAGGGGACAGCCTATGACAAAGCGGTTCCCATCGGAATCATGATTGAGACCCCCGCCGCCGCCGTTATCAGCGACATTTTGGCGCAGGAGGCCGACTTTTTCAGCATCGGCACGAATGATCTCACGCAGTATACGCTGGCGGTTGACAGGCAGAACCAGGCCCTAGAGAGCTTTGTGCAAAAGGATCATCCGGCGATTTTGCGCCTCATCGAGACCGCCGTGAGTAGTGCTCACAAGGCAGGAATCTGGTGCGGAATCTGCGGCGAGCTGGGAGCGGAGCAGAGCCTGACGGCCAAATTTCTGGAAATCGGCGTGGACGAGCTTTCGGTTACGCCGCCGGCAATTCTTCCGCTCAAGAAGCACATCTGCGAGCTGGATTAGGATTATCTTTTATCAATACCCCCGAATATAATGTAAAAAGACATTATAATCGGGGGAATTGTTATGGGTAGGAAGTGTCCTAATAAAGTGAAGAAGGTCGGCTGCGTTATCGTGCTGCTGGGGGTGCTGGTGTTTATGGCGGTGGTGCTTCCGGCGCAGTTCTGGTGGTTCGTCCTCGCGCTGCTGCTCGTCGCAGCGGGAATTTATCTAATAAAGAGCAGATAAGAGCAATTGATAATTGATAATTGACAATTGACAATTAAGGAGCCGCGCGAAGCGCGACACATTTAAAATTTGTCGCCGGAGGCGACTCCACTAATTCTCAATTTAAGCATTCTCAATTCTCAAATATACCGCTTGTCAGTTGACAATCTCAGATTGTCAATTGACAAGCGGTATATTTCGGACAGGGTCGGCATAGTGTTAAGGGACAAGGGAAACACGTCGCGCGGGTTTTCCTTAATCCGCCGAGCATCGGGAGTAGCCCCGTGCTTACACTATAATACCGGAAAGGACTGAATGCTATGCGCTTGCCTCTGGAAGAAAACGGGAGCGATTGCCTGAAACTGATATACGACGACAGATTATCCATGGAGGAATCCGTTGAGGCGGTAATTCCCGACGCCTATGCGGACGCCACGCAGATTTTGGATGTGCGGGGAACGAGCCTCTTCCTGGGTAAACGGGTTATGCCGGACAGTGTGGCGGTGTCGGCGGCCGTTGAGGCCGACGTGATATTTGCCACGGAGGACTCTGACGCGCCGAAGTGCGTTTCGGTGCGGCTGCCGTTTGAGTTTTCCTCCATCGCAAAAGGGGTAGGCGAGGGCTCAGAGATGACGGTTCTCCTTGAGCTGCCGAAGCTCGAGGCGAAGCTTCTCAATCCGCGCAAGGCGCTTATCCGCGCGGAGACCGCCGCGAATGTAAAGGCCTATGAAAATCAGGTGTTCACGCTCTGGGACGCAGCCGACAGCGAGGACGAATCGGGCGTTTATACCCTGCGCGGCGAGCTTGAATTTGCCCTAACCACCGCGCTGGGCGAAAAGAACTTCACCGTTTCGGACGAATATCTTCTCCCGACGGAGCTTGGGGGAGCCCAGCTCGTCTCGGCGGTGACGCGCCTGGCAGTAGACGAAGTCAAGGCAGTCGGCGCAAGGCTCGTCTTTAAGGCGACGGCGCACAGCGATGTGCTCTTCATGACCCACGAGGGCGCGCCCGCGTCCTCACACTTTGAGACGCAGTTCTCGCAGATTATAGAGGTCGGGACGGAAGCGGAAGAGGCTCAAGTTGACATAATATTATCCATCGCAGGCACGGATTTCGTTCTGCTGCTCGACGCGAACAGGTCGGTTTTGGCGGCGAACATCAAGGTCTTCGCGCAGGCAGTCTTGACCGAGAAGAAGCACGCGAGCTATGTCGCGGACGCCTATAGCAACGACTATAAGCTTGAGCTTAAAAAGGAGCGGCTGGGACTTTCTTCTGAGACAGTTTCCGGAAAACAGCGTTTGCGCCTCTCGGGCGAGCTGAACGGGGCAAATGCCGAGGAAATTGTGTGCTTTAACTGCGGAAGCGTCTCCGCGCACATCGACGGCGGACACATTGTTTTCTCGGCGCGCGGGAGCGGGCTAGGAAAGACCGATGAGGGCTGCGTCATTCCGCTGAGTGCGAAGCTCACCGGAGAAGAGAATTTTGAGCTCGAGGCAAACGAGACGCTCAGGGTTCGCAACATCTGCTGCGGCGGGGCTCGGCGCGGAGAGAGAGATAGAATAGAAGTTGACATAACTTATGAGATCATCATCTGCGCGGAGGAGCCGGAGGAGGTTGTTTCCGGTATTGAGACAGACACGGATGCGCCGATTTCCCGCGACTCGAGGCCGTCTCTAACGGTGCTCTGCTCGGAGAAGCAGGCGAGTCTTTGGGATATTGCCAAGAAATACGGCTCGAGCATCAAGGCAATCGAGGAGGCAAACAGCCTCTGCGGCGAGTTTGACGAGCGCGTGAGACCCTTATTAGTTCCCAAAGTATAGAACAATTGGATAGAGGACTTGCACAGGTGTTTTTCTTGTGTTACAATGATTGGCGGAAAAGAACAAAAGTTCTTTTCCGCCAATTAATTTTACGACCCACAGGGTTATATTATACAAAGGGGATATTGCTATGTCAGGACACTCGAAATGGCATAATATACAAAAGACAAAGGGCGCTGCCGACGCCAAGCGCGCCAACGCCTTCACGAAGATTGCCCGCGAGATGATTGTCGCGGTCAAGGAGGGGGGCAGCGGGGAACCGAGCAACAACTCCCGCCTCGCCGCCGTTATCACCAAGGCGAAGGCCGCGAATATGCCCAACGACAACATCAAGCGCACCATTGAAAAGGCGCTCGGCGCGGGCGCGGGCGACAATTACGAGAGCATTACCTATGAGGGCTACGGCCCGAAGGGTATCGCCGTTATCGTCGAGACGATGACGGACAACCGCAACCGCACGGCGTCAGAGGTGCGGCACTATTTTGACAAATACGGCGGCAATCTCGGTCAGAGCGGCAGCGTGGCTTGGATGTTTGACAAGAAGGGCGTTATCGTTATCGACAGCGAGTCCGGAAAACTCGACGAGGACACGGTCATTGAGGACGCGCTGGACGCCGGAGCGGACGACTGCGAGGCAGACGGCGGCGGGTTTGTTATCTACACCGCGCCGGAGGGCTTTCAGGCGGTGGCAGCCTTCCTTGAGGGCAAGGGCTATAAGTTTATCTCTGCCGAGGTGGAGATGGTCCCGCAGAACTATATCTCGCTCGACGGCGAGGACGACGTAAAGAACATGACCAAGATGCTCGATATGTTCGAGGACAACGACGACGTGCAGAACGTCTGGCACAATTGGGACAATTGAGCGGCAGATAATAGATATTAGATAAGAGATAATAGATATTTTTTCTAAAGTGTCGCCGAAGGCGACGGATTGAAAAAGGACTGCTCAAAAAAATATGAGCAGTCCTTTTTAATCATGTCGTGCTTTGCACGACTCCATCTATCTATTATCTAATATCTCTTATCTATTATCTGGAGGCTTTATCGTCTTCCTTAGGAAGACGATAAAGCTTCACGAACGCCGGTATATACGACACCAGCGCGAGGAGCGTTGACGCGGCGCAGATTATGATGAGCGTGTTGACGACCGCAAGGGGCAAATCATAGATGAGCAGGAAGAGGAACATTACGATATAGACCATAGCCGTGCTTACCTTGCCGTACATATTCGCGCCGTTTAGCTTCTGGCCGTTTTTGCGGAGGATTATAAGCCCCATCGCCGCCATGAAGCACTCTTTCACGAAATATATGCACATGAGCACCCACATAAGAGGATATTCAAGCAGAAAGCAAATGATCAGCGCACCCTGCGTCAGTTTATCTGCCAGCGGGTCAATGAGTTTTCCAAGCTCCGTTATCATGTTGAATTTCCGTGCGATGAGACCATCAAACATATCTGTCAATGAAGATATCCCAACAACAACTGTGGCGTAAACCTTTGGAATCTCGGGCTTAAGAAACAGATACATGAATACGGGGATCAAGGAGATTCGGAAATAACCCAGAAGATTCGGCACGGAGAATATTTCTTTGCGTGAGTACATCGATACGACTCCTTTTCAGCTACCTTACAATCACAACAGGGGAATTATACCATATTGTTCGGCGTTTTTAAAGAGGGAAGTTTTAATTTATTTTTAAATCTTGAAATGTTCCTTATTAACTGTTATGCTTGAGAAAAGCGTTTCATGAAGGGAGAAGGCTATGGCAATTATACTAAAGGGCGCCGAGGTTGCCGAGCAGCTGAACAGCTCAACAATTCAGCGCGTTGAAAAGCTAAAGGAAAAGGGGGTTTCCCCCTGCCTTGCGATTGTGCGGGTGGGCGACTCGCCGGAGGACCTGGCGTATGCAAAAAGCGCTCAGAAGCGCTGTCAGCAAAACGGCGTGGAGGTAATGAGCTTTGCCCTTCCGGTCACCGCCGAGCAGGACGAGCTGATGAAGATAATCGAGAAAATTAACACTTCTAGGGTAATTCACGGTTGCCTGCTGCTGCGGCCGCTGCCGAAGCATTTTGACGACGAGGCCATTCGCAATGCGCTATCGCCGGAAAAGGACATTGACGGCATAACCGACGTCTCATTGGCGGGGGTTTTTTCCGGCGCGAATCGGGGTTACCCGCCCTGCACGGCGGCGGCCTGCATTGAGATTTTGAAGCACTACGGCGTCGAGCTAAAGGGCAAGCGGGCGGTGGTCGTCGGGCGCAGCCTTGTCATTGGAAAGCCGGTGGCTATGCTGCTGCTGGGCGAGAACGCGACGGTTACGATCTGCCACACGAAAACTCAGAATCTGCCCGAGGTCTGCCGAAATGCGCAGGTGCTTATCGCGGCGGCGGGACGCGCGGGCATTATCGGGCGCGGCTTTTTCGCGCCGGACCAGGTCGTCATCGACGTGGGAATTAATGTCGATGAAAACGGCAAGCTCTGCGGCGACGCCGATTTTGAGGCGGCACTGGAGCTTGTCGGCGCCATTACTCCGGTGCCCGGCGGCGTGGGCACAGTCACAACCTCCGTGCTCGTAGAGCACGTCGTCTCCGCGGCGGAGAAGAGCGTGGGGATGTGAAGGGCGAGGGTGTTGCAATTTTGAGTGTATTGAGATAGAATAAGTATAGGGTCTACCGCAAAGGAGGTGTTTGCGTGGACGCGCAGGAAAAGTATGAATACTGGCTTGAAAGCGCACAATATGATTTGGATACAGCCGACGCTATGTTTGCGAGTGGGCGTTGGTTCTATGTAGTATTTACTTGTCAACAGGCGATTGAAAAACTCGTGAAGGGACTTTATACGCTGTTTGTTGACGATAATGTACCCAGAACGCACAATATAAGTAAGCTTGCACAAAAGTTTGATTCTAAACTTGCCGAACCAATACCGGAAGAAAACTATGTCTATTTTGATAAACTTCTCGCTTTTTATATTAATGGACGATACACCAGTTTTAAGCAGAGTGTTAGTGACAGAATAGGCAAACATGAGGCAAAATCTGTTTTGGACAAGACAAAGGAGGTGTTTGCGTGGCTGCTTACACTAAAACCATAGAGAATACTATTCGCAGTTACGTTGCCGACGTGAGGAGCGCGATGCCGATTGATCGTGTGTTTCTGTTCGGTTCTTATGCCAAGGGTACGGCGAGAGACGACAGCGATGTGGATATTTGTTTCTTTTCTCAGAGCTTTGAAAACCAGCGGGCGGTTGACATTATTGCGCGGCTGCTCGGTATGACGCGCGATTATCTTGATATAGACATTGAACCCATAGTCTTCCCCACCTCCGAACTGACAAACGATAATCCCTTTGTCAAAGAAATACTTCGCACGGGCATTGAGATTTAGCTAAAATACGATTAAAAAATTACTCATGACAATATTCTACGGCGGGGCTTCGCGCCCCGCCGTACATGTTTTTTACGTCTATTGCGAATGCCTGACCGAAGGCTCTCATAGTATGTACAAAGAGCTTCGGGAGTTGATGTTATTGAGTTACAGATTAAAGAAACTGAAAAATTGGGTTCTGGGTCACAGCGAGCTGGTCGCGGGGATTATGGCGATGGCGATTATCGTCGGGCTGCCGCTGCTGCTCAACAATCCGGTGATTATCGGCGCATCGGCAACGACTCGCGAGCTGCCGATTTACAGTGTCGCGCGGGACAACAAGTGCGTCAGCCTCACCTTTGACGCCGCCTGGGGGAACGAGGACACTCAGGAGCTGATTGACATTTTGGGGCAATATAAAATAAAGGCGACCTTCTTCGTCGTGGGCGCCTGGGCGGAGAAATATCCGGAGTCTGTAAAGGCGCTGCACGACGCCGGGCACGAGGTGATGAGCCACTCGGACGACCACGCGCACTTCAATCAGCTCAGCGAGAGCGAGATTAAGGCAAATCTCAGCGCGGCTAACGACAAGATAGAGGCCGTTACAGGGGTTCGCCCGGTGCTCTTCCGTCCGCCCTACGGCGAATATGACGACCATGTGATTCTCGCCGTGCGCTCTATGGGCATGGAGCCTATTCAATGGGACGTGGACAGTCTCGATTGGAAGGGCATATCGGCGGCGGAGATTTCCGAGCGGGTGCTCAGCCGCGTCGGCGCGGGGTCTATTGTGCTCTTCCACAACGCCGCAGAACACACCCCGGAGGCACTTCCGGCGATTATCGAGGGTCTGCTCTCCGATGGCTATGACATAATTCCGGCGTCGCAGATTCTCCTGACGGGTGAGTATTACATAGACCACGCCGGACGGCAATGGCCGAAAGAGGCAGATAATAGATAATAGATAATAGATAAGAGATAGATAAATTAAGAGCCGCTTCGGAGCGGCTCTTATAACCTTTATTCAATATTCATGGCTGCCTGCAGAGCGGCGAAGGTCTCGTCACTTAAATCGTGCTCGAGCTTACAGGCATCCTCGTGCGCGATTTCCTCGGGGACGCCCAGCCCCATTAGGAAGCTGATGAGCACCTTGTGGCGGGTGTAAATGCGCTCGGCGGCCTCCAGTCCCGTGGGCGTGAGCGTGATGAAGCTGTTTTCGTCCATCGTGATATATCCGTTTTCGCGCAGACGCTTCGTGGCATAGGTTACGCTGGGCTTTTTCACGCCCAGCTCACCGGCAATATCCACGGAGCGTATATAGCCGTGACGATCTCTCAGCACCAGCATTGTCTCCAGATAGTCCTCGGCGGATTTATGCAATTCCATTTTGCTCACCTCTTTGCACAATTCTACCACTCGGGTGAGCAATAATCAAGGGGAAGAAAAGCTTCTGATGATTTATTCCTTGCTCTTTGCCTTGAACACCAGCGAGACGATGATTCCGAAGAAGACGGCGGCGGCGATACCGGCGGCTCCGGCGGTGAAGCCGCCTGTGAGCGCGCCGATGAGTCCGTCCTTCGCGACGGCGTCCTTTACGCCCTGCGCCAAGGCGCTTCCGAAGCCCATAATTGGAACGCCCGCACCCGCGCCGAACATTTCTTTAAATGGGGCATAAACTCCAAGGCCATGCAGGACGACGCCCGCGACGACAAAGCTCGTCAGTATACGCGCCGGGGTCAGTTTGGTCTTATCGAGCAAAATCTGCCCGATAGCGCAGATCAGCCCGCCTGCCAAAAAGGCCTTCAGAAGCGAATAAACTATTTCCATATCGGCTACACCTCGTTTTCTATCGCCACGGCGTGGCAAATTCCCAGCACGCTCTTGCCCTGCTGCGACGTGGTGGGGGACATGAGTGCGCCCGTCGGGGCGAAAAGGAGCTTATTTATCTCGCCGCTTTTCATCTTTTCCAGCAGATAGCCCGCCAAAACAGATGCGCTGCAGCCGCAGCCTGAGCCTCCTGCCTTTACGTTTTGCTTCTCGCGGTCGAAGATTAAAAGCCCGCAGTCCGACGCCCGAGGGGCGATATCATAGCCGCAGTCGGCGGTGAGGCTGCACAGCAGATCAAAGCCCACCTGCGCCAGATCGCCGGTGACTATGAAATCATAGTAGCCCGGGTCGCGCCCCGTCTCTGAAAAGTGGGTGCAGAGGGTCTCGACCGCCGCGGGAGCCATAGCAGCACCCATGTTCGCCGCGTCAGTCACTCCGGCGTCCACGATTTTACCGGTGGTTATGTGGGTGATTTTTGGCCCTGTGCCCTCGGCCTCCAGAATGAAGGCGCCGGCGGCGGTTACTGTGCGCTGAGCCGTCGGGGTCATCGTTCCGCCATAGGCAAGGGGCGTTCTGAATTGGCGTTCGGCGGTGCAAAAATGCGAGCTGGTGAGCGCGCAAGCGCTACGGGCATAGCCGCCGTCTATCGACATTGCCGCGAGTGAAAGCGCCTCCGAGGAGGTGGAGCAGGCTCCGAAGAGACCGAAGAAGGGCGCGCCGCTCTCCTTAAGTGCAAAGGCGGAACTGACGCACTGGTTCAGCAGATCACCGGCATAGAGATAGTCTAAATCGTCCTGCGTAATCCTGTTCTTTTTAAGTGCCAGCTCAAAGGTTTGCTTTAGCATCTGACTCTCGGCGTCCTCCCAGCTCTTTTGACCGAAATATGCGTCGTCTGAGATGTAGTCAAAGTGCGACGCGAGAGGCCCCTCGCCCTCCAATTTTCCGCCGACGCAGGCGGAGGCCGTTATTACCGGCGGATTTTCAAATTTAACGCTCTGCCGACCGATTCTTTTGCTGCTCATACTTATACTAACCTCCGATAGTAAACATTGTATCTTTGCGGTCTTTTTGCCGCCCCACTTCGTTATCCTCCTTGACGGGCGTCAGCCCGCCTGTGTCGTCTGCCTTGCGGGTCAATAAAAATCCTCACAAATCTACTAACGTTTTCTGCTGGAGATTAGTATAAGCGGCGAGTACGTCTGTATAATTCAGTTGTTAATATCCTGCTTTTTTACTTTCTC
>JAISHS010000033.1 GCA_031262405.1 Oscillospiraceae bacterium
CGCACAAGCTCCGGCTGGGTAACTATGCTCGCCCCGTCTAAAATCGCGTCGCCGCTCTCGGGCTTAATGAGCGTGGCAAGCATACGCAGCGTCGTGGTCTTGCCCGCGCCGTTCGGACCCAGCAGCCCGAAAATCTCCCCACGCTCCACGTCAAAGGAGAGCTTATCCACCGCACGAACAATCTTCTCCCCGGATTTTTGCAGCCGCTGCTGCTTCGCGGAGAGCTTAAAGCTCTTGCTCAGCCCCCGGACTGAAATTAACTCATTCATAAACCGATCCTTCCTATCGACACACGTTATATCGTCTAACGATATAATAATATCTTGAAGCGTAATTGTCAACTAAAAATTGAAGAATCGGCGAAAAAATATTTCGCCGATTCTTATAATGTGTCGCCTGCGGCGACATTACACGTTAAATCTAAAGAGTGTGACATCCCCGTCGCGCATGACATAGTCCTTGCCCTCGCTGCGAACGAGGCCGCGCTCCTTTGCGGCGGGAAGGCTGCCGCAGGCTTTCAAATCGTCAAACGCAACTATCTCAGCACGGATAAAACCGCGTTCAAAATCGGTGTGTATCTTACCTGCTGCCTGCGGAGCCCTGGCGCCCTTCTTGATCGTCCAGGCGCGAACCTCGTCGGCTCCGGCTGTCAAAAACGAGATAAGCCCCAGCAGCTCATACGAGCGCTTGATGAGCCGACTCAGCCCGCTCTCGCTCAGCCCCAGCTCCTCCATGAAAATCGCCCTGTCCTCGTCGTCGAGCTCGCGCAGCTCCTGCTCAGTTCTGGCGCAAATCGGCAGGGTCAGCGACCCCTCCTCGCGGGCTAAGGCTTCGACAGCTTTGAAATATTCATTTTCTGCGTAACTGCCGAGGCTCGCCTCGTCCAGATTCGCGGCATAGATAACGGGCTTGAGCGTTAGCAGATCGCTCTCGCCGATTAGCTCCCGCTCAGCGTCGGAGCACTTAAAGCTTCTTGCTACGCGCCCGGAGTCGAGATATTCATATAGCCGCTCAAGCGTTGCGGCCTCGGCGAGGAAGCGCTTATCCCCGCCCTTGGCGTTTTTCTTCGCCTTGTCAATGCGCCGCTCGAGCATCTCCATGTCCGCCATGATCAGCTCGAGATTTATAATCTCAATGTCGCGCACGGGGTCTGTTTGACCCTCCACATGTATCACGCCGCCATCGTCAAAACAGCGCACGACGTGGACGACGGCATCCGTGGAGCGGATGTTGCTGAGGAACTTGTTCCCCAGCCCCTCGCCCTTGGACGCGCCCTTAACGAGCCCGGCTATGTCGACGAACTCAATTACCGCCGGGGTATATTTCTTCGGTGAATAGAGCGCGGCGAGAAAATCCAGCCGCTCGTCCGGCACGGACACTACGCCGACATTCGGCTCAATCGTGCAGAAGGGGTAGTTGGCTACAACCGCCCCCGCGTTCGTAATCGCGTTGAAAAGCGTACTCTTGCCAACGTTAGGCAGTCCCACTATACCAAGCTTCACTCGTCCGCCTCCGGCTTATTATCTCTGTCTTTAGGCGTTTCCGGCGGCTCTATCGGCTCCGGAAATCTCCTCGGCGGATGCTCAGCCTCCGGCTGACCCATCGCCTGAGTCGGCTCGGGTCTATTCTCGTCTGACGGCTCCTTAGTCGGCTCCGGAATCTTACCCGTCGCGACGAGCGCTTCAAACTGCGTCCCGTCCATAGACTCGTTGATAATCAGATACTCCGCCGTGTCGATGAGAAGCTGCCTGTGCTCCGTGAGAATTTCGCGGCATTTTACCTCAGCCTCGTCGAAAATTCTCTTGACCTCTTCGTCGATTAGCGCCGCAGTCTCCTCCGAATAGCTCTTGGTTGTGCCGAAGTCGCGGCCAATGAAGATGCTGTGCTGGCTGCTGTCAAAGGAAATCGGTCCCAGCTTCTCGGAGAAGCCGTATTTCATGACCATAGAGCGCGCGGTCTCGCTGGCGCTGTGAATATCGCCCGAGGCGCCGGTAGAAATATCATCCAGCATAAGGGTCTCTGCGATGCGCCCGCCCAGAGAGACGACGACATTTGCGAACATCTCGTGCTTGGAGGTATACTCCTCCTTGTCCTCCGTCGGACGATAGACTGTCATGCCGCCGGTCGGGCCGCGCGGGATGATGGTGATCAGCTCGACGGGGTCGGTGCCCTCCATGAAGCGTCCGGCAATCGCGTGACCGGCCTCGTGATAGGCCGTTAGGCGCTTTGCCTTGTCGCTCATGATCTTGCTTCTCTTCTCGGGACCGGCAAGAACCTTTAAAATAGCCTCGTTGATCTCCGGCTGAGTTATAAATTTCTTCCCGCGCCGCACGGCAAGAATCGCCGCCTCGTTGAGCAGATTTTCAATGTCTGCGCCCGAGAAGCCCGGCGTTCCGCGGGCTATGCTGTCGAGATCGACGTCGTCGCCCAGCGCCTTGCCCCGGGCGTGTACGCGCAGTATTGCCGCGCGCCCCTTCTTGTCGGGCAGCCCGACATAAATAGTGCGGTCAAAGCGTCCCGGACGCAGCAGTGCGTTGTCCAGAATGTCCGAGCGGTTAGTTGCGGCGATTACAATGACGCCGGAGTTGTTGCCGAAGCCGTCCATCTCGACGAGCAGCTGATTGAGCGTCTGCTCGCGCTCGTCGTGGCCTCCGCCGAGACCGCTGCCGCGCTGACGTCCGACAGCGTCAATCTCGTCGATAAAGACAATGGCCGGCGAGACCTTCTTGGCCTCGTTGAAGAGATCGCGCACTCTAGACGCGCCCACGCCGACATACAGCTCGACAAAGTCAGAGCCGGAAATTGACAGAAACTGAACATCCGCCTCCCCGGCGACGGCCTTGGCTAGAAGCGTCTTTCCGGTTCCGGGAGGGCCGACAAGCAGGACGCCCTTGGGAATTCTCGCGCCCATCTGATTGAAGACCCCGGGGTTCTTGAGAAACTCAACAACCTCCTGAAGCTCTTCCTTCTCCTCGTCGCAGCCCGCGACGTCCGTGAAGGTGGTTTTCTTCTTCTCGTCCGAGCCGAAGCGCACCCGAGCCTTGCCGAAGCGCATAGCTCCGCCGCCGCCCGCGCCGTCTCCGCGTCTGGCCATATTCATCATGACGATCCAGAGCACAACCATGAGCAGGATCAGCCCCAGATAGGGCAGCATACTCATATACCAAGGAATCGGCGTCGGAGGCGGAAAGTCATAGAACTCCAAAATGCCCGCCTCGTGCTGCCTCTCCATGAGGTCGCCCACACGGTCATAAAGCACGCTGAGACTAAAGGAATAGGTCTCATAGGTAATTTCGGTTTCGCCCTCAAAGGGCTCCTTGGTATAGGGCTCCCTGAGCTCCAAAATCAAAGTGGTATTTTCTTCGAGCGTAACTGCCTTAACCTGCTCGTCTTTAAAGAGCGCGACGACGTCCGAGAGCCTAAGCGGCGCTTCATTAGTCTCCGGCTCCTGTGTCATAGCGAAAACCGTGGCCAGAACTATCACGAGAATCAGAACGTAAAAGCCAATATCTCTGGCCTTGGTCGGTTTTTTATCCAATCTAAAATCACATCCCTCGCTGAGAAATTATTATAACACTAAAATTGCCACAGTCGATTCCTCCGGAGCTTCCCTAAAAAACTACATGGCGTAGATTTCGGGTTTTAAAACGCCGATGTAGGGAAGATTCCTGTAGCTCTCGGCGAAGTCCAGCCCATAGCCGACGACAAATTCGTCCGGGACCTGAAAGCCAGTTAAATTCGCGTTTACAGGGGCGCGGCGGCGCGACGGCTTGTCAAGCAGAGCAACTAAAGTTATGGACTCCGGCTGACGGTTTTTTAGATAACCGACAAGATAGTTGAGGGTAATTCCGCTGTCCAAAATATCCTCGACAATAATGATGTGGCGGCCGGCAATATCCTGCCCCAAGTCCTTGTTTATCTTGACCTCGCCCGTCGTACTGGTGCCCCGTCCGTAAGAAGAGACCGACATAAAGTCCAGCGAACACTTAATTTCTGTGCAGCGGACAAGGTCGGACATAAAGACAAAGCTACCCTTCAAAACCCCGATAAACATTGGGTTTTTGTCGCAAAAATCCTTCGCAAGCTCGGCACCCATTTCCGCGACCCTCGCGGAAATCTGCTCCTGAGTTAGGAGCACTTTTAAAATGTCATCCTTCATTTTTGCTTCTCTCTCTCATCTCAAGATTTATGGATATAACATCGTCGCCGATTGAGGGGGCGCAACGCTCGGAAATTCCGAAGCCATAGACCGCTACAACCCCAAAATCGTCGGCAATGACCGGGACAAAGTCTCGTCCTTGACCGTTGAGCTTGTTCTCAGAATAGAGCTTTTTAAGAGTTTTTGTAACATTTCTGCCATTTATTCGAAGTTCGTCACCTGCGGCGCGCGAGCGCAGCCGAAGATTACCCTTTATGCTATCACGGCGCAGAAAAAAAGTGTTGACTGAATTGTTAATTTCCAAACATCCGGACACAAATCGAATCGTGACCATTGCGCCCCACTCAGAGAGCTCGAAATTTCCTTCTGAATTCAACGCAATTTCGCCTGGTTTTGGCTTAAAATACGACGAATTTTCGCCAAAATAATTTTCGCCTATTTGTTTGGTAATTTGCGGTTTTTCTGCATTATTACGCCTTTTTACCCGCTCAAAGACCAACTTTTCATAGTCGCGGAATACCCGAAGGCCGGGCAAATCTGCGCTGGCGTGGGGATTGGGTGAGGCGGCAATTTCCAGTACGGAGTTGAGGTGCTCGCGGGTCAAGTTTTTGCCCGCCATCTGCCTTAAAACGCGTATTGAAACCGGCTTAGATAGGCTCAAAAACTCCTTAATTGGGAGGGAATTTTCACTGGAATGTGCACGAATGAAGGCACAGGCGAGGCTTTGGAGGAATTCTTCGTCCTCGCGCAGTGATGAGATACATTCTGCGGCGTGAAAGTCGAATTTGGGGTTTAATTTTCGCAATTCCGGAACTATTTCGTGGCGAACACGGTTTCGTGTACAATTGTTTAGTTCGTTTGTGGAGTCTTCGACGTGGGGCAGCTCATGTGCGTCCAGATAGGCTTTAATGGGGGCGTAGGGGGTGTCCAGTAGGGGGCGGGAGATGCGATTTCGCCTCGGGGGTATCGCGCACAGTCCCCGAAGCCCCGAACCACGCGTTAAGTTTAGTAAAAATGTTTCGGCGTTGTCGTCCGCCGTGTGCGCGGTCAGGATTCTCACCGCGCCGATTTTGTCGGCGGTCTCCTCGAGAAAAGCATAGCGCGCCTCGCGAGCGGCCTCTTCAATTCCGAGTCCCTTTTCGAACGCGAGGGCTCTCACGTCTGCGCTGCCCGTCAGACAGGGCACTTCGAGCTTTTCGCAAAGGGCTTTTACAAACTCCTCGTCCCTGTCGCTCTCGGCTCCGCGCAGGCGGTGGTTGAAGTGGGCGCAGAAAAGCTCAAGAGAGCGCTGCGCTCGAAGAGAGCTGAGAAAGTGCAGCAGGAAGACGGAGTCCTTGCCGCCGGAGACCGCCGCGAGAATGCGGCTGCCGGACGGGAGCATATCATATTTGTCGCAGAAATTAATAATCTTCTGAATCATATTCGTGGTGCCGTGTGTCCCTCGGGACATAGCGGGTATATTCCGCCTGCCAAATGAGATCCACCTTGCCGGTATCTCCGTGGCGGTTTTTCAAAATAATTGCCTCGGCGGCGTTCGGGTTTTCGCACTCCTCATCGTAATAGCCCTCGCGGTAGAGGCCGATTACGATGTCCGCGTCCTGCTCGATAGCGCCGGACTCGCGCAGGTCGGACAGCTGCGGGCGGCGCTTCTTGCTCTCGGCGCTTCGGGTCTCCGGCGCACGGGAGAGCTGGGAGAGGCAGATTACGGGAACTGAGAGCTCCTTTGCCATAATTTTCAGCATTCGGCTCATGTCGGAGACCGCCTGCTGGCGGTTTTCGTTTGAATAGCTCCTTCCGGAGCCCGCCGATTGCATGAGCTGCAGATAATCTATTATAACCAGTCCGAGGTTTCCAAGTCTCCTGCACTGCGAATTCATCTCCGCCACGGAGAGGGTGGAGTTGTCGTCTATCAGAATTTCCGTAGCGGCAAGGCTGTCCGCCGCGTCCGCGAGACGCTCCCACTCGTTTTCCTTTACGTCGCCCTTTAGAAGTCTCTGCCCGTTAATTTCGCTTGCGGAGGCGAGCAGCCTTGTTGCAAGCTGCTCCCTTGCCATTTCGAGCGAAAAGATGGCGACGGTTTTTCCGGAGGTCATGGCAACGTGGGATGCGATGTTGAGTGCGATGCTGGTCTTGCCCATGCCGGGGCGGGACGCGACGATTATGAGATCGCCCTTATTGAGACCCAGAATAAGACTGTCCAGATCGGCAAGCCCCGTGGCAAGCCCCGGAATTGCCGCGCCCGAGCGGCTTATCTCGGCGATCTGCTCATAGACGTCCTGCACGATGTTTCCCAGTCTCACGAGCCCGCCGATTGTTCTGCCCTGACGCAGGGCATAGATTTTCCGCTCGGCGGCCTCGAGCATGGTCTCGGCGCGGGACGCGCCCTCGGATACCATTTCTGTTATCTCCTGCGCCGCTTGCGAGAGGGCTCGCATGAGCGAGAACTCCCGAAGAATCTCGGCGTATTTCATGACGTTTGCCGCCGTCGGCGTTATACGCATAAGCTCCAGAACATAGTTTCTGGAGTTGTCCCGCGCAACGCCGCGCACACGCATCTGGTCGAGCACCGTTATGGGGTCGACCGCCAGTCCGAAGGCATACATATGCGCAATCGTCGCGAAGACGTCGCGGTTTATTTCAAGATAAAAATCCTCATCGCGGCACTTTTCCAGCACGTCGGGGATGCAGCGGCTGTCGATGAGCATAGCCCCCAAAACAGCCTGCTCCGCCTGCGGATCATGGGGCGCGCGGCGCTCAAAAAGCTCGTTCATTTCTCTTGAATAACGAGGACGTTAAGCGTTCCCGTCTGCTCGAAGCCCAGCTTGCACTTGATTTCGTAGGAGCCGAACGCCTTGATAGGCTCCGGCTGGACAATCTTGTTTTTGTCGATAGAAATCCCATGCTGCGCCATCAGCGCATCGCTTATCTCCTTGCTCGTTACGGAGCCGAAGAGCTTTCCGCCGTCGCCGCCGCGCGCCGGAACCTTCACAACCAGACTCTCGAGCTTCTTTGACAGCTCCAGCGCCAAGGCCTTGTCCTTTTCCAGCTGCTTTAGTCTGGCCTTTTCCTTGAGCTTAATCGCGTTGAGCGCGTCGGCGCTCGCTTGGGCTGCCAGCTTGCGCGGAATGAGATAGTTTCTGGCGTAACCGTCGGAGACTTCTTTAATCTCGTCCTTCTTCCCCTGTCCCCTGACGTCTGTTAAAAAGATTACTTTCATATGTTTCTACTCCTCAAAATATTTATCAATCGCCGTGAACAAGAGATTCACCGCGTCGCGAAGCTCTATGTTTTGAAGCTGAACCCCCGCCGCAGACCTGTTTCCGCCGCCGCCCAGCTTCTCGAGCAGAACCTGGACGTTGACCTCGCCTATCGAGCGCGCGGAAATAGTTATTCCGCCCTCCAGCGTGGGATAGATTACAATAGAAGCCGCGATTCCCGTTATGTTCAGCATCTCATCCGCCGCCTGAGCCGCGACGATTCTGTCCTGAGGCTCTTCAATCGCCGCTATCGCGATACTGTCTCTATATCTGCGGACCTCCTGAAGAATCCTGTACTTCGCGACGGTGTCCTCAAGTCCGTTCTGGAGAATTCGCTTGACCGACGCCGTGTCCGCGCCCATCCGGCGCAGGAAGGCCGCCGCCTCGAAGGTGCGCTCGCCCGTGCGTATGGTGAAGCTCTTTGTGTCCATGACAATGCCCGTCAGCAGCGCCTCAGCCTCTACCCGAAGGACGTCCGGCTGTCCTATAAGCTCCTGCATGAGCTCACAGAGCAGCTCGCAGACCGAGGAGGCATATTGCTCTACAAAGGAGAAGGCCGCGTTTTCGATATAGGTGGCGGCGCGGCGGTGGTGGTCGATGACCGCGACGCGGTTGCAAGCCATGAGCAGGCTCTGATCCTCTGTCTGCTCGGGACGGTTGGTGTCCACGACGACGAGAAGCGTTCCCTTTGAGGCGCGGAGCATTGCCTCCTGAGGGCTTATGAAGACGTCCTTATATTCTACCGCGGTGAGGAGCCTGTCCACTAGCCGCGACGCGCCGCTGTTGTGCTCGTCCAGAACGATATATGAGCGGCAGCCGAGCTTTCGCGCGATGCAGCAGATTCCCGCCGCCGCGCCGAGACAGTCCATGTCGCCGTAGCGGTGTCCCATGATGAACACTTGATCGGAGACCTTGATAAGCTCTGACAGGGCGTTTGCCATTACGCGGCTCTTGACCTTTGTCCGGGTCTCTATCTCCTCTCCCCTGCCGCCGAAGAACTCAAAATTGAAGCGATTTTTCAAGACGGCCTGATCGCCCCCGCGCGAGAGCGCCATATCGACAGAGAGTCTGGCAAAGCCATAGTTTTCCTCGAAGCTGTCTCCCCCGTAGCCCATGCCGATGCTCACGCTGGCGTGAATTCCGGCGGGGCTTATGACCTCGTGCACCCGATCGAGCAGCGAAAAGCGCCCTGCGCGAAACTCCTCAAAATATCGGGTCTCGAAGATAAAGAGAAATTTATCTCTGTCAAAGCGGCATAAAATAGCTCCGCAGCCCATGCACCAGCTCTCTATCTTGTCGGCTACCTTGCTCTGCATCTCATTGCGTACTCTGTCTGGCTGGTTGCGGGAGATTTCGTCGAGATTGTCGAAGACAATTATCGCGACCATCGGGCGCGAGTCACTGTATTCCCGCTCCGTGAGGTCATATTCCGTCACGTCTACCCAATAGGTTATCGCCATGAAGTCGCGCGCGGCCTCGTTTTCGCCGCGGACAATGTTGCCATAGACCCTGTAGCTTCGGTCATTTATCTCAATAACATCTTGATATTGCTGCTTGCCCTCAGTGAGCCACTTCGCCTTGAAGTCGGGCACGAGGTCTGTCAGGCGCGCGTCGAAAAGCGGCGCTGTGCCGCCTATAAGGTCCAGAAAATAGCTGTTCGCCCAGACTATCGCGCTGTTGCGCAGCTTAAACGCCGCTATGGGCATCGGGAAGTTTACGAGACTGTCATTTTTAGCGGTCTGGGCGTCATAGGTGACAGATTCGAGATATTGCATAACCTGCTTCTTACGGCGGCGTCCGCTGAAAAGACTGTAAATAAGCAGGAGCAGGACAATCGCCCCCTCGGCATAGCCGAGAATCGGATCGCCAAAAAAGTAGTTGGCAACGGCGAAGAGCACAAGTATTACTAAGTAGAGTCTGGTGCTCGGTGCAAAAACCCGAAATATATTGTTGTTCAAGGCGCCGTCACCCCCACTGAATATATTGAATTATTATTGTATCAGCAAATGTGAGGAATTACAATAGCAGAATGCAAAACAAAGAAGAGGTTTTGAGCAAAAACCTCTTCTTTGTTTGTATAATGAGTTTCGTGTATTATTTAATTGTGAAGCTGCTTCACTGCGGGCGCGGAGAGCGCGGGATTTCTCAAGGCATATCTGCCGACGAGCTGGCTTAGTCCTGCCGACTGCGCCGTCAGCTCCTGAGCTGAGGCGGCGGACTCCTGCGCTTGAGCGCTGTTTGTCTGCGTGACCTGTGCGATCTGATCCAAGGCGAAGGTGATTCGGGAGATTTCGTTTTGCTGGGACAGGGCGGACTCATACATTTTTCCGATTGAGACGCCGGTTTGTCCGGAAATTTCGCTGACCTTTAATAGGCTCTCATTGACCTTGACTGCTATAGTTGAGCCTTTGCCGACATTTTCGTTGCTGCTTGCAATCAAATCTCCGGTGGCGCGGGCGGCTTCCGCCGATTTTGAGGCGAGGTTGCGGACCTCTTCCGCGACGACGGCGAAGCCCTTGCCGTGCTGACCCGCGCGGGCGGCCTCCACGGCGGCGTTGAGCGCGAGGATATTAGTCTGGAACGCTATGTCGTCGATAACCTTTATCACCTTTGTAATCTCCGCGCTGGAGGTTTCAATGAGGCGCATAGCCGCCGTCATTTCATCCATGCTGCGGATTGTTTCTCCCATCAGCGTTCCGGCTTCTTTGACTTGAATGTTTGCCGTGTCCGCAAGATGAGCGGTTTGCTTTGCCTTCTCCTCAACGCCGGATACAGTGGCGGAGAGCTGATCTGTGGTTGCCGATTGCTGCGTGCTTCCCGTCGCCAGGTCCTGAGCTCCGGAGGCAATCTGCTGCGCCCAGGAGGCGACCTGCCTTGCCGTTTCGCCGATGTTTCCGATCATCTCGTTGTTATTTTCAAGCATCTTCACGAGGCTGTTGCCGACGGAGTCTCTTTCCGAAACGGGTTCATAGAAATCGGTTAGGTCGCCCAGCGCGATGCGCTCTATAACCTCCGCCTGGTGCTTCATGACGCCGGCAAGAAGCTGCATACTCTCTTGAAGCTGCCCGATCTCGTCAGTTCTGTTGTGTGCAACATGCACGTCGACGTCGCCCTGCGCCAGCTTTTGAGCGGCTGAATCGACCTCGCGGATCGGCTTAACGATGCGCCTTATTGTCGGGCTGATGATGGGAACGAGAATGATAATCGACGCGAAAAATGTGATTATCCACATATTATAAACCCACTGCGGCACTTCATTCAGCGCAACTCTCGTAACAGAATATAGTGCAAGCCCTATGTAGGTAAACGCGACGAATACCAATGGTATTACGACAAGCAGCATAATCTTAAAGCGTACTGACTGGGTATATTTCATTGTGTATCCTCCCACAATAATTTTCTGTATTTTATAAAATATCATATTTATGCGAGCAAGTAAAGATGTATGTATAATTTTTGCAAAAATATTAGTGTATAGTAAATGTTTATGCATTTCACAGGTAAACAACAGCGGCGGGGCTGAAAAAACTAAAATAAGAGGGCACAATTGCCCTCTTATTTTAAATAGTTTACGCTTCCATTTGTTTTCCCAAGAAACTGGCGACGGTCGTGATGAGCTTGACCTGAACCTCGCCGGGGAATTCGCCTTCTTCCTTTGCGGCGAAGAGCGCGCAGCCCATGAGGTCGCCCTCAGAGATAATCGGCGCCGCTACGCTTACCCAGAAGCCGTCCTTGCCGTCCGCGAGGGGGATAACCGCGCCCGGCTCCGCGCGAAAAGTCTTGCGCGTTTCCATGATGGAATTGAGCTCCTCGCTTATGCGTCTGTCGCTCAGCTCCTTCTTCGGTACTCCCGCGCAGGCGATTACGCTGTCCCTGTCGCAGATTACGGCGATGGCGTCCGCGGACTTGTACAGCGACTCGCAAATCTTTCCGGCGAAGTCGCTGAGCTCACTAACCGGCGAGTATTTCTTAAAAATGACCTCGCCGTCTTTTTCAGTATAAATCTCCAATGGGTCGCCGTCGCGAATGTGCAGGGTGCGGCGTATCTCTTTAGGTATAACGACGCGTCCAAGATCGTCTATGCGGCGTACTATTCCCGTTGCTTTCATAGCTTACCTCCAGTCTGCTTTCGCAGATATTGTCACAATTGCTCACGGCACTATTGTTTGTAAGCCCGGCGGTCATTATTCCCCGACGTTTACAAATGAGGAAAAAATTTTAATGGAGGATTTGCTGCCGGAGGAAGAAGGGAATTTTTAAGCTTTGTGTCACTGTGCAAATCTTAATTCTGCGAATTTGCACACCACATGGTAGCCGATTTTGCGATATATCCCGCAGGAGACGGGGTTATCTGCGTCGGCGAATAAGAAACAAAACTTTTTGCCGCGGTTCAAGCCTAACTGCGAAGCTTGGGCAACAAGCGTTTGCGCATAGCCCTTGTTGCGATACATCGGCGGCGTATACACACAGGTAACGCCTATGCCGTTTTCGGTAGCGCGGGCTAGCTTTGCCATGGCAACGGGCTTTCCGTCAACCTCCCATAAAAATGTGAAGTCAGATATAGCAGCACCCCACCGCACCGTATTGCTAATGTGGTAATCGAGCGAACACTCAATTTCATTTAGTCTGCATTCTGTGCTAAAGGCGGTGCTCCAATACGGCAAAAAGTAAAAATCGGTAGTTTCGGCAGGGCGAAAAGTTCCGCCGGCAGCCTTTATAGGGTTAACTTCATCGCACTGCATTATGTACTGATCGTGCGCTGTCGCGTAGTCAAGCCCCATCGCCTCAGCAAAGGAGTGAGCGAGCTTAGTCTCCGCCAACACTCCGGGAACAGTAGTTTCGGACGAGCGCAAATAGTCAACCAGCGCGCAAATCGCGTCGCCGTTGACGGCATTGTCAACCGCAAACAGCACTATGTTGTGCGGGGGCGTCATAGCCGCGATCAAAGACGCAGCCGAATTCTCGTCATAGACAACCGAGAGGAACCAACCGGCGGCCTGCTCATCCGGTGTATGCGCGAACATCAGCAAAAGGTTATTCTGAACCTCTTGTGTCATCAGCGCGTCGAAGGCCGCTGCCTTGAACTCCGACGGCGAAGCGTATTTTTTAAGTCTCATATAGTATACCTCACTTTAATAATCGCAAAAAACACAGTTTTCTCTATATTATCACATTTTCCTAAGATAGCCGCTGTAATCGAGTGCTTTCACACATTAATCTTCTTCATCGCCAAATCATTTTACTCATCATACCCCTAAACGAGTAAGAATTCAAGTGAAATGAAGGGAACTTACTGTTGCTTACATACCAAATATTGCATGACAAAACTAGAGCGTCGTGATATACTAAGTACGGAGAAAGGTTAACCTTTTTCCTTTACGCCGGGTTTGAAAGGCAGAAATCAGCATATGCGATATATAACGAACGCCGTTCCGCCGGAGACTGAGCGGCTTAAATATGACGCGGTGATTGTCGGCTGCGGAATCGCGGGGCTCTACACGGCGCTGCATATAGACGAGAGCTTTTCCTGCTGCATACTCACCAAGGAGAATGTTGAGGTCTCGAACTCCTGGCTGGCGCAGGGCGGAATTGCCGCGGCGATTTCCGTGGACGACAAGCCGCTATATCACTTCGAGGACACTATGCTTGCCGGAGCGGGGCTGAACGATCCGGACGCCGTTCGGCTGCTCGTGAGCGAGGCGCCGCGCGAGATTCGCGCGCTGGTGGATATGCAGGTGCCCTTTGATCTCAATCCCGACGGGGAGCTGGACATAACGCGCGAGGGCGGGCACCACCGCCGAAGAATTGTCCACGCGGGCGGCGACGCCACCGGGCGCGAGACGGTGAAGGCCTTGGCGGCGCTTGTTCTAAAGCGTCCGAACGTCGTCTTGAGGCCGCACAATTTCTTTGTCGACGTGCTTACGGACTCTGACGGCGCGGTAACGGGCTGCACCGTGCTGGATTCTGATGGGAAGCTTGTTATTATCGACTGCGCGAATATCGTGATTGCGACCGGTGGCATAGGTCAGCTCTACACCAGCAGCACGAATCCCGCCGTCGCCACCGGAGACGGTCTTGCCGCCGCGGCGCGCGCCGGGGCGAAGCTGCGCGACATGGAGTTTATTCAGTTTCACCCGACGGGGCTATGGACTGAAAAGCCCGAAGAACGGGCGTTTCTGATCTCGGAGTCCGTGCGCGGCGAGGGCGGCAGGCTCGTAAACGCCGCCGGTGAGCGTTTTATGGTCGGCAGACACGAGCTTGCCGAGCTTGCTCCGCGTGATATTGTAGCGCGGGAGATTTTCCGCGAGATGTTAAACACCGGCGCGAAAAGTGTATTCGTGGACATAAGCTTCAAAAGCGCGGAATATTTGCGCAGCCGTTTTCCGACAATATTTACCGAGTGCCTGAGCCGGGGAATAGATATTTCAAAGGAGCCGATTCCGGTCTGCCCGGTGCAGCACTATCTCATAGGCGGAATTGAGACGGATCTCACCGCGCGCAGCACGGTTTTGGGGCTGTATGCCTGCGGCGAGGCGGCCTCCTCCGGGGTGCACGGCGCGAACAGGCTGGCTTCGAACTCTATGCTCGAGTGTCTGGTTTTCGGTCACGCCGCCGCGCGGGACATTAACCGACGGCTGGAAGCGCAAGCGCCGGTGAAGAGCTCTCTGCCGGATATGCAGCCGCGCCCAGAGGCGGAACTCGACTGCCGCGAGGCGAGGAGTCAGCTTCAGAAGAGCATGACGGAAAATTGCGGCGTGCTGAGAAGCTCCAAGGGGCTTACGAAGGCGATTTCTGATGTGCAAGCGCTCTTCGAGCGGCTGAGCTGCGTTTTTGTGCCGGATCGTGCCTATCTCGAGACGCTCAACCTCACGGAGCTGGCAAGGGTTATTCTCTGCGCGGCGCTCTCTCGTACCGAGGGCGTGGGCGCGCATTACAGGGAGGACGAACAATGAACTATTTGGGGCTTGACGAGCTACTGCTCTCCTCGCTGCGCGAGGACCTTGGCGGAGGGGACATAACGACCGAGTGCTGCGTTGCCGAGGACGCCGTCTCCGGCGGGCGCTTTGTCGCGAAGGCTGACGGGGTAATCTGCGGCCTTGCCGTCGCGGCGCGGGTGTTTGCGCTGCTTGACAGGAAAATCGTGTTCACGCCGAGAACGCTCGACGGCGAGCGTGTATCGACGGGCGAGGTCATCGCCGAGATTGAAGGCCCGTCGCGCGGGATTTTAACGGGCGAGCGGCTGGCGCTCAATCTCTTGCAGCATTTAAGCGGCGTCGCGACGATGACGGCGCAGGCGGCGTCTCAGATTAGCGGCACCGGCGCGAAAATCGTTGACACGCGCAAGTGCACGCCGGGTCTGAGGGTTTTGGAAAAATACGCCGTGCGCGTGGGCGGGGGAAGTAATCACCGCTTTAATCTCTCTGACGGCGTGCTCATAAAGGACAACCACATCGCCGCGGCAGGCTCGATTAGCTCTGCGGTTTCGGCGGCGAAGGCCACAGTACCGCACACTATGAAGATTGAGGTGGAGGTCTCCTCGCTCGAGGGCGTGAGGGAGGCTCTTGACGCGGGGGCGGATATTATCATGCTCGACAACATGGACTGCGCCGCGATGAGCGAAGCTGTGAGCCTGATTGACTCTCGCGCTCTTACCGAGGCCTCCGGGAATATGGGCGAGCGCGACCTGCGCGAGGTGGCGGAGACGGGAGTGGACTTTATTTCCATCGGCGCGCTGACGCATAGCGTGAAGGCGCTGGATATAAGCTTGCAGATAACAGATAAGAGATAAGAGATATTAGATAATTTTCACAATTTGTTTGTTGCTTTTAATCCAATTTATGTTATAATGTCAGTAGGCTGACATTATAACAGCAGATCGGCACGATTCGCTCTCCGGCTTCGCCGGAAACCGCGAACGATGCCAATTATACCAAATTGCTACGCAATTATGGTATAATGGCTGTTAGTGAACCCCAAACAGGGCTGCGACGGGCTGATTTTTGTAGCGCGTCAGGCCCCTAAAGGAAGGAGTAAACAGTATGAAATTTACAATTACCGAAAAGAAACTGCGCGTGTCGGACGAGATCAAGCAGTATGCCGAGCGCAAGCTCGGAAAGATTGACAAATTCTTCAAGGGCGAGGCGGAGGCTTTCTTGACCTTCGGCGCCGAGCGCGGGCGTTACAGCGCCGAGGTGACGATCGAGAACAACGGCACCTATTACCGCGTGAGCGAGAGCACCCACGATATGCGCGCGACTATCGACTCGGCCGTCGCGGCGATTGAGCGGCAAATCCGCAAAAACAAGACCAGACTCGAGAAGCGTCTGCGCGAGGGAGTGTTTGATAAGGACGCCGGAGCGGCTGAGTTTGACGACACGCCGGAGGAGCGCGACTTTGAGATTATCCGCGCCAAAAAGTTCCCCATCAAGCCCATGACCATTGAGGAGGCCATTTTGCAGATGAATCTGCTGGAGCACGAATTCTTTGCCTTTAAGGATCAAGACAACGGCAATGCCTTCTCCGTCGTATACCGCAGAAAGAGCGGCGGCTACGGGCTGATCAGCGACGTTTAAAGCATATTTTTGTAAAGACCGATTTTTGAATAGTTTTACCTCATTTGGTTATCCTAAGGCTGATACCAATACGCGGGAGAGCGTTTTTCGCGTAAAAAAGGAGTGCTAAAATGAGGTTAATTGACAGAATCGCCATGATTCTTATAATCATAGGCGGTATCTACTGGGGGCTTATCGGCCTGTTTCAGTATGATTTGGTCGCCGGGCTCTTCGGGGGTCAGGACGCCACGATCAGCCGTATAATCTATACGCTTGTGGGTCTGTCCGCGCTGTGGTGCATATCACTGCTCTTCCGCGCCCGCGACTACGAAGAGGCAGAGTAAAAGAGAATGGCGGAAGAGGGATAATCCCTCTTCCGCCAATTACATATCTGTTATCTGCCGCTTAAGCGGTTTGACATATATTCATGCGCGGCACTCTCCAGCTCGTCTTCCAATGGTGCAAGCTCGGCGTCCGGGTATTTTCGGCGCAGGGCGGTTTCCAATAGAAAGTCGGCGAACCTCGGGTTCTTCGGGAGCATCGGGCCGTGGTAATAGGAGCCGAACACGTTCTTATAGCGCGCGCCCTCGGTCTTGTCCTGCCCGTTGTTACCGAAGCCGGAGATGACGGTGGCAAGAGGAGCTAAATTCGCGCCCAGAAATGTCCTGCCGCTGTGGTTCTCGAAGCCGACAAGCTCCGCGCCGGAGCTGTCAGGCGTGCAGCGGGACATACAGTTTCCAATCATGCGCTGCTCCGAGCCGACGGTGTAGAGGTCGAGCGCGCCGATGAAATCGATTTGCGAGCCGGTATAGGTCTCGTAATACTGCCCGAGCATCTGGTAGCCGCCGCAGATAGCCAAAACCACGCGCTCGTCTTCAATCGCGGAGATTAGCTCCCGAGCCGCGCCCCGGTTTAGGCTCTCCAAGAGTACCTCCTGCTCGAAATCCTGGCCGCCGCCCACGAAGAAGAGATCAAAGTCCGAAAAGTCGGGCGTGTCGCCGATTTTGAATTGCGAGACCTCACAACTGAGCCCGCGCCAAGCCAGACGGCGCGCAAGACAGGCGATATTGCCAGTGTCGCCGTAGAGATTGAGCACGTCGGGATATAGGTGGCAAATTTTCAGCTTCATCCTTTTTCTCCTATTCCCAGAATGCGCCGCCGCCGAAGCGGGCGCTCATTTTTTCGCGCAAATCCATCATCGCGGTGTAGGTCGGCATGATGACAACAGGCTTGTCCTGCTGCGCCATAGCGTCGATGAGCGCGTCGTAATCGTCGAAAATTTGAAGCTTCTCGGTCGGGAGCCCGGCGTATTTGAGCCGCAGAGCCATGTCCGCGCGCCGTTCACCGGCGACGAAGACCGCCGGGAGAAGGTCAATTTGCCGCGCCAAAAGCTCAAAATTCGCGTCCCAGATCCAAGAGATGTCCGTGCCGTCGGCGAAATTGTCGTTCAGGCAGCAGACGAAGAGGGTCTCGTCCGTGAGTCCGGAGAGGTAGTTGAGCGCCTGATTGCAGCCTGCGGGGTTCTTCACGAGCAGCATTCGGGCGGTGGTTTTTCCCAGCTCGAAGCGTTCCATGCGCCCGAAGCCGCAGTCAAAGCCCGCTACAGCGCATTTTGCCGCCTCGCGCGGAAAGCCGGCGGCCTCGCCGAGTGAGAGCGCGCCCACGGCGTTATAGATATTGTAGCCGCCGGGCAGGTTGATTATATATTCATCCTCCTCGCCGAAGAGCTGCGCCTTCACGGTGCTGGACGCCTCGCCCAGCTCCAAAATCTCGGTTACGGAGATTTGCGGTTCGGGGCGGCGGTAGCCGCACTCAGGGCAGCGAAAGCCGCCGAGGTGGCCGTAGGTGCGATAGTCATATTCATAGGCGTGCTTGCAGCGGATGCAAAACGGCGCGTCGGAGACCTCATCTATTTCGCCTTTGTAAATCGGAACGTCCACGCCGTAAAACAGGATTTCGTTCGAAACCTCGCAGCTTATGGATACGGAGAGCGAGTCGTCGGCGTTTAGGCAGACCTTGGCGTTCGGCGCGTTTTTGATGGCGGTCAGGACGCTACTTCGCGTGTGGGTGACCTCGCCGTAGCGGTCGAGCTGGTCGCGGAAGAGATTGGTCAGCAGTATAGCCTCCGGCTGAATGAAGCGGCAGACCTCGCGCGAGGCCGCCTCGTCCGCCTCGACGACGGCGAAGCTTAGGCGAGCTCTGCCCGTGAGGGTGCAGTTATCAATAAAGAGCGTCGTTATTCCGGTTATGAGATTTGCGCCCGAGCGGTTCGAGATGAAGCTCTGACCGGCTTGGGTGCACATTTCGCCGACGATTCTGGCGGTCGTGGTCTTGCCATTCGTGCCGGTGATTACGACGCTGCGCACCCCGCGCGAGACCCTTTGCAGGATGTCCGGGCAAATTTTCAGCGCGACGCGCCCGGGCAGGGTCGTGCCGCCCCGGCGCAGGAGGCGCAGAGCGGTCTTTGTCAGTTTGCAGGCGGCGATAGCCGCGATTTGGCGAAGCGACATGGATTTTTCCTCTATTTTATCATTTCTTTGAACTCATTTTCGTCTATGACCGGTACGCCCAGCTCACGCGCTTTGGTCAGCTTGCTTCCGGCGGCCTCACCCGCCAGCACGTAGCTCGTTTTCTTCGAGACGGAGCCTGAGGCCTTTCCGCCGAAGCCCTCGATAATCGCGGCGGCCTCGTCCCGGGTGAAGCCCTCCAGCGCGCCGGTGAGGACGAAGGTTTTTCCGGCAAAGCGCGTATCGAGGACGCTCTCGGTACTCTCGAAGGAGACTCCGGCGGCGCGAAGCAGCTCTATCTGGTGCTGCGACTGCGGGTTTTTGAACCAGTCCGTGAGGTTCTTTGCGGTGATGGGTCCGACGTCGGGTATGAGCTTCAGCTCCTCCTCCGGGGCGGCGAGGAGCTTGTCCAGATTTGAATAGCGTCTCGCGAGAACCTTTGCCGCTTTTTGTCCCACCTGTCTGATTCCGAAGGCGGTGAGCAGTCTGGCAAGTCCCGCGGATTTGCTGCCCTCAATCGCGGACAGGAGATTTTCGGCGGATTTCTTTCCCATGCGCTCGACGGCTGCGACGCTCTGTGCCTCGAGGTAATACAGCCCGGCGGGAGAGGTCAGCAACCCCGCGTTTATGAGTGCCTGGGCGACGGAGATTCCCAGCCCCTCGACGTCCATTGCCCCGCGCGAGGCAAAGTGCGCGATGTTGCGCAGACGCTGCGCCGGGCACTCGGGGCTCGTGCAGCGCAGGGCGGAGCCGTCCGGGTCGCGCTCGGCAGGGCTGCCGCACTCAGGGCAGGCGTCGGGCAGGCGAAAGGGTACTGTCCCCTCCGGCCGCTTTTCGAGTACGACCGAGAGGATTTCGGGGATAATCTCCCCCGCCTTTTGGATTATGACGGTGTCCCCGATTCGGAGATCGAGACGGTCAATATTGTCTTGATTGTGGAGCGTCGCGTTCGTCACGCTTGTTCCGGCGAGACGCACCGGTTGTACGACGGCCTTGGGGGTGAGAACGCCCGTGCGTCCGACGCCGACGACGACGTCGAGGACGACGCTCTCTTTTTGCTCAGGGGGATACTTAAACGCCGCCGCCCAGCGGGGGGCCTTTGCCGTGCTGCCCAGCGCGGCGCGGTCAGGCAGGGAATTGAGCTTAATCACCGCGCCGTCTATGCCGTAGGGAAGCTCCTCGCGGGTCTCGCCCAAGTGCTCTATGAACTCGCGGCAGTCGGCGAAGCTGCCGCAGAGCCGGTGCGGCACGACGGGGAAGCCCAGAGCTTCGAGCTTGTCCAGCGTCTCGAGGTGAGTGGAGAAGCCCCCGCCGCTACTGTATTGCAAATTGAAGAAGATGATACTCAGGCGGCGCTCGGCGGCGACGGCGGGGTCGAGCTGGCGCAGGGACCCGGCGGCGGCGTTGCGGGGGTTGGCGAGGAGCTTTTCGCCGCGGATTTCGCGCTCGGCGTTCAGCTCCTCGAACACCTCCCGTGACATATAAACCTCTCCGCGCGCGATTAAACGCTCCGGCGCGTTCGGGATTGTTTTGGGCAGGCTTTCTATCGTGCGCAGGTTCTCTGTGACGTCCTCTCCGGTGACGCCGTCCCCGCGCGTCGCGCCCTGAAAGAGTGCTCCTCCGCGATACTCCACCGCCACGGAAAGCCCGTCTATCTTAGGCTCCGCGACATATTCCGCACTCTCCACGGCGGCGTTTGTCCGCGTCAGGAAATCGGACAGCTCGTCCAAGGAGAACACGTCGTTTAGGCTCTCGAGCGGGACGAGATGGCGTACCGGGGCAAACTTCTCTAGAGCAGCCCCGCCGACGCGATTTGTGGGCGAGTCGGGGGAAGCGGCCTCCGGGTGCTGCGCCTCGAGCTGCCTGAGCCGACGGGAGAGTGCGTCATATTCAAAGTCGGAGACGCTGGGGGCGTCCAGCTCGTAATATTCGCGGTTATATTGTTCGAGTTTTTCCCTCAAAAGGGAGATTTCTTCGACAAAATCCATTCCGGGGTTCCTTTCGGTTGTGGGGTGTCGGTAGCGCTTGGGCGGAAAAGTCAACCATCGTCATTCCGGACTCGATCCGGAATCTCGGGGGATTGCGGGTCAAGCCCGCAATGACGAAGACGGAAGAGCACAATGACACAATGGTTTCTGCTTGTGATTGGTATTAGGTAAGCCCCTAAATACCGGCGGTGAGATAAGTTTCGGGTACGCGGCCGACGATTATCGTCTCGGCGATTAAGACCTCGCAGTCCACCTCGTCCGACTGCACCTTCCAAGGCAGGAGAATGTCAATCTCGACTCGCAGCTGGAGGATGATCTGGTGCTTGCTCTGGTTGATGCCCACGCTTGTCAGCTCGTTTTTGAAATCGGAATAGGAGCTGGTGAGCACAACCACCTTGACGGGGATTTTCGGGCCGCGCCCCAGTGTGAGGGGCGAGCCGATGAGGGTGCCCAGGGGAATGCCCTCGCTCAAGGGAGCCGTCGCCGTGGCGTTAATAACCTGCTTGAGAATCTTTGCCGAGAAGGCGTTTATGCGCGGCATATTCGCCGAGAGTGAGGTGACGGCGCCCTCGCTGTCCTTTTGCATGGTGACAAAGTAATTATAGTCATAATCTCCGCTGCCTAAAATCTCCAGAACCGTCTCGTTGACCGTGGAGGTCACCAGATCCTTGGCGTCAGAAATCGCCATCGACCCTGCCACCTCGTTCAGGAAATCCCGTGCCGGCAGGAAGATGAGCAGAAACGCGATAAGAATCAGCAGCAAGCCCAGCAGGACCTTGGTAATCCGACTGTTAGGCCTCCCCTGCCCCTGCGGATGATAGCGGGGGCGCATCGGTGAGTGAATAATGATAGGTTTTCTTAATAATGGCATAATTAAGACCTCCATATGGAGCGGTACTTACTATAACCATTTATATGCAAGGAAAAGCCCGAAAATATGAGGGGGCTAGTCCTATTTTGACAAAAGCTCTTCCACCGCTGTCATTACGCCGATTTTGCCTGCTTCATAGGTGAGGCCGCCCTGCATATAGCCCCAAAAAGGCTCTCGCATAGGCCCGTCGCAGCTCAGCTCGATTGATGAGCCTTGGATGAAGGCTCCGGCTGCCATGACGACCTCGTCCGAGTAGCCGGGCATAGCCCAAGGCTCGGGGGTCACGAAGGAATCCACCGGCGCGCCGCGCTGCAGCCCGGCACAGAAGCGCAGGAGCTTTTCTTTGGTTCCGAAGCGGACGGTCTGGATGATGTCGTTGCGCTCGGCGTCGGGCGCGGGTGATGTCTCCAGCCCCAGACTCTCGAGCATAGCCGCGGCAAAGGCGGCGGTCTTGAGCGCCTGACAGACGGCGTGGGGAGCCATGAAAAAGCCCTGAAAAAAGCTCCTGTTTAGTCCCAGGCTCGCCCCGCACTCGCCGCCGATTCCCGGAACGGTCAGCCGCTCGGCGGCTCTTTCCACAAGCTGAGCTTTCCCCGCGACATAGCCGCCCGTCGGGGCGAGTCCGCCGCCGGGGTTTTTTATCAGCGATCCGGCGATGAGGTCTGCGCCGACCTGTGTCGGCTCTTCTAAGCCCGTGAATTCGCCGTAGCAGTTGTCTACGACTATTACGGCGGCGGGATTAACCGAGCGCACGGCGGTGATTATTTCGCCGATATCGGGAACAGACAGGGCTCGGCGGGGGCTGTAGCCCCGCGAGCGTTGGATGAGCACGGCGCATACGTCGTTTGAGGCCGCTGCGCGTTTAATTTCGGGAAGATTCGGCTCGCCGACGAGGTCATGCTCCACTTCGCTGCTGCCGCCGAACTTTAGCGCCACCTCGCGGTAGCCGACGCCGTAAAACCGCAGGGAGCCGTGGCCGCCCGAGATAGTCTCGAGTAGGGTGTCATAGGGGGAGCCGGTGGCAGCGAGCAGGGTCTTCCCCGGCTGACAGGCGGCGAAAAGCGCCGAGGCTATGGCGTGGGTGCCGTTTACGAAGCCGAGGCGCACGAGGGCGCTTTCCGCTCCGAAAGCTCTCGCATAGACCCGCTCGAGGGTCGCGCGGCCAAGATCGTCGTAGCCATAGCCGGTACTGCCCGCAAAGCAGGCCTCCGACACGCGCTCCGCTCGAAAGGCCGCCAGAACCTTAGCCGTGTTAGCCTCGGACACGCGCTCAAAGCGCGCGAAGCTCTCGTGCAGCCGCGCCTCGGCGGCTCCAGCGAGGGCTATGACCTTGGGTGAGAAGTAGTTTTCAAGCATGGGTCAAATCTTTCTTTAGTCGTTTTCATCGGGGGGATTCCGGGTCAAGCCCGGAATGACGGTGGAGTCGCATGGAATGACGGTGGAGTTTCATTTACCAGTGACTCAAGAAATAGCATAGCGAGCCTCGGGATGGTTTCGAAATCCTCGATTTTCGCGACGCTTATGGGGGCGTGCAGACTGCGCACGGGAGCGGAAATCGCGGCTGTAGCGACCCCCGCGCCGCTGCGCTGGATGACTTGAGCGTCCGTGCCTCCGGCAATGAGACCCTTGGTCTGCCATTTGATATTGTTTGCGTCGCAGAGCGCGGTGAGCGCCGAATAAAGCTCGCGGCTGTACATTGCTCCCTTGTCCATATAGGGCAGGACTAAGCCTTCGCCGAGGCGGCAGACGGTTTTCCCCTCCGGCACCTCCGGCAGGTCGGCGGCGGTCGTACTCTCGATTATAATCGCGACGTCAGGATTTAGCCGCGCGGAGGCGACCTTCGCGCCGCGCGCGCCGACCTCCTCCTGAGCGGTGAAAACAAAGTCGCAGTCAAGAGGAAGCTCACTCTCTATGAGCTTAATCAGCGCGGCGCAGCCTATGCGGTCGTCGAGCGCCTTCGCCGCAAGGAATCCCTCGCCGAACTCCGTGACTTGGTCGGAAAAGACGCCGACATCGCCGAGGCAGACCAGCTCTAAGGCGCTCTTGCGGTCGGGCGCGCCGACGTCGATATACATAGCGGAAAGGCTCGGGATTTTCTTCTCCTCCTCGCGGCTGACAAGGTGATGAGCCTTAATGCCGATAACTCCCGGCACGCGGGCGAAGCCGAGGCAGACGCGCTTTCCGATGGCGACGCGGCGATCGACGCCGCCTATGAAGTCGAAGCGCAAGAAGCCGTCGTCGTCGGCTCCGGTTATGATAACGCCCACCTCGTCCATGTGCGCGAAGAAGGCAACGCGCTTGTCTCCGGGGACTTTGCCCTTTTTGTGCACGATGAGATTGCCTAATGAGTCCGTTTCAAGCTCGTCGGCGTAGGGTAAAACGCGCTCTAGGATATAGTCGCGCACCTCGTCTTCAAAACCGGAGACCCCGCTCAGCAGACAGAGGGTTTTAGTCGTGTCAAGCATTTTGCGCCTCCCTTCCCGCCGCGAGGACGAATTCGGTTACGAGCCTAACGCAGCACTCGGCGTCTTTTAGGGAAACAAGCTCCGACGGGGTGTGCATATAGCGCAGGGGCAGGGAGATAAGCCCCGTGGGAACGCCCGTGCGGCTGACTTGAATCACCCAGGCGTCCGTGCCGGAGGAGCCGGGGAGGACCTCTGTCTGGACGGGAATTTCTTTTTTTCGCGCCAGCTCCAAGAGCTTTCCCGAAATTTCGCGGCTGAGATTCGGTCCCACGCCGACGGCAGCACCGGCGGCGAGCTTCACGGTCTCGCCCTTTTTGGAGTCCGGCGTGGCGGCGTGGGTCACGTCCAGCACGAGGGCTCTGTCCGGCCTTAGAGCAAAGGCGCCTGTTTGAGCTCCGCGATATCCCAGCTCCTCCTGTGTGCTGATGAGCAGGGAGACGTTGACGGCGAGCTCTTTCTCGGCGAGCTCTTCCATTGCCTTTATGAGAATCGCGACACAGGCTCTGTTGTCCAGAGCCTTGCCGAGGAGCCGCTCCCCCGCGAGAAGCTCGGGCGCCTCGTCGAAGACGGCGGCGGTACCGAGCGGGATTTTCGCCTTCGCGGCCTGCTCACTCAGGCCGACGTCTACGAAGAGCTTGTCCGCAGAAACGGCCTCGTCTTCTTCCCCGGTTTCCTGAATGTGCGGGGGCAGGGCTTCTATGACTCCGAAGATCGGCGGATTTGTAAGAATTCGCAGACGCTGCGCCGGAAGCACTCGGGGGTCCACGCCGCCGATTTTGGCAAAGCGCAAAAAGCCCGCCTCGAAGCCAGTTATAATCAGTCCGATTTCGTCCATGTGCGCCTCGAGCATGAGCTGCTCGGCATCAGGTACGCCGCAGCGTTTTACGGCGAGAAGGTTTCCGAGGGCGTCGGAGGCTATTTCGTCGACGTAGGGTGCGAGCAGCTCCTGCACACGGGCAAAGACGCTCTCCTCAAAGCCGGAGGGAGCCGTAGCGGCGGACAGCCGCGTTATCAGGTCGTATAGCTGCATTATCTACTCCAATTCCTGTACAATCTTGCGGAAGCACTCGCCCCGCTGCATGAAGTTTTTAAATTTGTCGAAGGATGAGCAGGCGGGCGAGAGGATTACAATGTCGCCGTCCTTGGCGCTTTTCGACGCCGCGAGAACGGTCTCGGTGAAGTCGTCGATGACATAAATCGGCAGGGTGAGACGGTTGTAGCCCGGGGTGTCGAGCACCGCCTGTTTTATGCGCTCGGCGGTCTCGCCGGTGAGATAGAGCGCCTTTACGCGCTCGACAATCTCCGTGCCCAGAGCGTCGAAGGGAATGTGCTTATCGTGTCCCCCGGCGATGAGAATCGGCTTTACCTTGGTAAAGCAGCGCAGCCCCGCGATTGTGCGCGTGGGCGAGGAGGCTATTGAGTCGTTGTAATAGCGCACCCCGCGAAGAGAGCGCACCAGCTCGATTCTGTGGGGCACTCCGGGGAAGGTGCGGGCGACATGGCGGAAGGCGCTGTCTGGGATATAGCCGTCGAGGGCGGCATAAGCCGCCAGGTAGTTGTCGATGTTGTGGCGGCCGGGGATAAGTATAACCGCGGCGGGCATAAGCTCATTCACCTCATAGTTGCGCGCGGAATACATAACCTCCTCGAGGCAGAAGGCCCCCGAGGGCACGGAATGGGTGTTGCTGAAAAGCCGCACCTCGGCGCGGGTCTCCTCCGCGAAGCGGGCGCAGTGCTCATCGTCTGCGTTGAGAACCAAGCGGCAGGAGGCGTCCTGATTGAGGAAGATGCTGCGCTTGGCGCCTACATAGTCCTCAAAATCGGGGTGGACGTCCAGATGATTCGGCGAGACGTTGGTTATAACCGCGATATCCGGGCGGCATACCATGCTGTGCAGCTGAAAGCTCGACAGCTCCAAGACGGCAAAGTCCGAGGGGCTCATCTCCGGCACGCGGCTCAGCAGCGGCGCGCCGATGTTGCCGCCGAGAAAGACGGTGTATCCGGCTTCTTTGAGAAGCTCTGAGATTATTGTTGTGGTTGTGGTCTTGCCGTCGCTGCCCGTGACGGCGATAGTCTTGCAGGGGCAGACGGCGAAAAAGACCTCCATCTCGCTCGTGACTATGCTGCCGCGCTCGCTTGCGCGCCTTAGCTCCGGTGTGAAGGGGTGCAGCCCCGGTGTGCGAAAGATTACGTCCTCGGTGAGATCGTCTAAATATCCCGCGCCAAGAACGAGCTTCACCCCGGCGGCGCTCAGCGGCGCAAAGTCCTCAAAGTCGCGCTCTTCGCGTTTATCGCGCACTGTAGGCTCAAGGCCGCGCTCCAAGAGCAGCTTCACCAGCGGGATGTTTGAAACGCCGTAACCCACCACCGCTATGCTCTTGCCGGAGAGGGAGCCAAAATATTCATCCAAGGTCATAAAGATCTCCATCCTTTTATATCAATCGGGCGCAAACCCTAATACTAATATCTGCCAAGGTATTATATCGTAATATGCAAAATTTTACAACACTAATATGCCGAGAGCTTTTTGTGTCCTAAGGGGAAGCAAAGAATTGTTGTCAAAAAGTCTTGCATAAATTTGGTGAATGAGTTAAAGTGTGTGAGGCGACGAGGGTCCGCCGGACGCGCAGGTGTATCCGATGGGTTGCATCACGGCGCCGGATTCAGGCCGGAACGACGAAAGGATCATTGAGAGTCCCTTCGCCGATCCGACCTGTAATAGCTATCGTGACATTTCAGAGCTGCCCGCGCATATCTTCAGTGAGATGGTACATCTTTTCAAGGTGTATTAGGCCTTGGAGGAAAAAGAAGGCAGAATTTTTCTTGCGCGAAATCCGAAAGTAATGTACAATGGACACGTGGTATGCCCAGAAGCTCGGGGACGGCAGCGGCCCGTTGCCGTCCCCGTATATAAAAGCCTTCGCTTGCGCTCCGGCTATAAGATACTATGCCGCGCCGGAGCTTATCGTCACTCAGTGGACAAGCAGCGGCCTCACGGGAGGACAACGATTCATGATTAAAATTGCCCCATCTATTCTCACTGCGGATTTTGCGCGGCTGGAACACGAGATAAAAGACCTAGAAATCGCGGGTGCAAATTATTTACATCTTGATATTATGGACGGCTGCTTCGCGCCCAACATTACCTTCGGCGCGCCTGTCGTCCGCTGCCTTCGTCCGATAACCGCGCTGCCCCTGGACGCCCACCTCATGGTCGAGCGTCCCGTGCGCTATGTGAGGGATTTCGTAGAGGCGGGAGCCGATATTATCAATATACATGTCGAGTCCGACACTCATGAGAATATTCTCGCGGCGCTCAGCCAGATTAAGGCCGCGGGATTGCGCGCCGGACTGACGCTCAAGCCCTTTACCTGTCCCGCGGCGATTGATGAGTATCTGGAGCTTGTCGATCTGATCCTCGTTATGACGGTTGAGCCGGGCTTCGGCGGGCAGAAGTTCATGCCGGATATGCTGCATAAAATTGAGCGGCTTCGCAAGACGCTTGACTCACGGGGGCTCTCTGCGGAGCTTGAAGTAGACGGCGGCATCAACCCCGAGACGGCAAGGCTCTGCAGAGACGCCGGAGCGGACGTTTTCGTCGTGGGCAGCGCCCTGATAAAGCAGGACGACCGCGCGGCTTATATGAAAGAATTGAGAATAGCAACTGATTTTTAGGAGAAACCGACCATGGCATATTTCCCCGCACCGCTGGAAAACCTCATAGACTGCTTCGCCGCCCTGCCGGGAATCGGCAAAAAGAGCGCCCAGCGCCTTGCCTTTCATGTCCTCTCCCTTCCGGAGGGGCGCGCCGAGGCCTTCGCGGCGGCAATTATGGAGGCCAAGAGCAGCGTTCACACCTGCCCCGTCTGCCAGAATCTCACGGACGGCGAACGCTGCGCTATATGTGAGGACGACCGGCGCGACAGCACTCTTATCTGTGTCGTCGCGGAGCCGCGCGATGTGCTCTCCTTCGAGCGCGCTCGGGAATTCGGCGGGGTCTATCATGTGCTGCACGGGGTGATGAGCCCCATGAACCGCATCGGGCCGGACGATTTGAAGATTTCGGAGCTTGTCGAGCGCATCGCCGGAGGGCAGGTGCGCGAAGTGATTATGGCGACGAACCCCGATACGGAGGGCGACACCACGGCGATGTATATTTGGCGGCTGCTGAAGCCCTTCGGCGTCAAGGTCACGCGTCTTGCCTACGGCGTGCCCGTCGGGGCGAACCTTGAATATGCCGACGAAGCCACTTTAGCGCGCGCGCTGGAGGGGCGACGGGAGATGTGAGCGCGGCGCGGCGCGCGCAGATAATAGATAATAGATAATAGATAGATGTTGTCGCGCGGAGCGCGACAACATTATAAAAGTGTACTCGCGTGGGGCGAGTAAATCAGAAATTTTCATTATATTCGCGAAAATATCGGGATATAATGTGTTTGCTACATAACAACTTAAGGAGAAAATTTTTTAATGGCGGCAAAACTAAAGATAATTCCTCTTGGCGGTCTCAATGAGATTGGCAAGAATTTAACCGTGTACGAATACGGGGACGATATTTTGGTCGTAGACTGCGGCCTGGGCTTCCCTGATGAAGAGATGTACGGGGTTGACATTGTCATACCCGATATCACGTATCTCGTGCAGAACAAGGAGAAAATCCGCGCCTTCGTGTTCACCCACGGACACGAGGACCACATAGGGGCTATCCCCTATGTCCTGCGGCAGATAGACGCGCCGATTTACGCCACGCGCTTGACGGCGGGGCTCATTGAGATTAAATTGCAGGAGCACGGGCTGCTCGAGACCACGAAAATCGTCACCCTCGAGGCCGGCGAGAGCTTCCGCGCGGGGGTCTTCGGTGTAGAGCTGATTCATGTTAACCACAGCATTCCGGACTCCGTTGCGCTCGCGATTAAGACGCCGATTGGCATGATTGTCCACACCGGCGACTTTAAAATAGACGTTACGCCCATAGATATCGACCTCATCGACCTCACGCGCTTCGGCGAGCTGGGCAAGCAGGGCGTACTCATGCTACTCTCGGACTCGACGAACGTCGAGAAGCCCGGGCACTCGGACTCTGAGCGCAAGGTTGGCGCGCGCTTTGACCAGCTCTTTAAGGACTGCGACAAGCGGATTATAATCACGACCTTCGCCTCAAATGTCCACAGGGTGCAGTCTATCATAAACAGCGCCGCGAAATACGGCAGGCGCGTCGCGATAACCGGACGCAGCATGGAGAACATTATGCGCGTCTCGACGGAGCTGGGCTATATGAAGGTTCCCAAGGACACGCTCATCGACATCAACCAGATTTCGCAGGTGCCGCGCGACAAGCTTGTTATCATAACCACCGGCAGTCAGGGCGAGAGTATGTCCGCGCTATACCGCATGGCGTTTTCCGGGCACAGGCAGGTTGAGATTACAAGCTCTGACCGCGTGATTATCTCCGCTTCGGCGATTCCGGGCAACGAGAACACGATTAGCCGCGTCATAAACGAGCTGTTCCTCAAGAGCGCGGAGGTTATTTACGACCGCTTAGACGAGCTGCACGTCTCCGGCCACGCCTGCATGGAGGAGCTGAAGATGATGCTCGCGCTCGTCAGACCGAAGTTCTTCATGCCGGTGCACGGCGAACAGAGGCATCTGCACCGCCACGCGGAGCTGGCGCGGTTCATGGGCGTCGAGCCCAGCCATATTGTAATCGGCGATCTGGGTAAGATTGTCGAGGTGACACGCAAGAGCGCAAAGCTTGCCGGAAGCGTCACGGCGGGCAGAGTTCTCGTGGACGGCACCGGCGTCGGCGACGTGGGCAGTGTTGTGCTCCGCGACCGGCGGCATCTGGCTCAGGACGGAATGCTCGTCGTGGTTATGACTCTCTCGGCGGAGGACTCGACCCTCATCTCGGGGCCGGACATCATCACGCGCGGCTTCGTCTATGTCAAGGAGTCCGACGCGCTCATGGAGGAGCTAAAGCGCGTGGTGCTCGAGAGTCTCGACGGCTGCGAGCGCTGCAACATCACCGACTGGGCGACCATCAAGGCGAAGGTGAAGGCGAATCTCTCCGGCTATCTGTATAAGCAGACCAAGCGCAGCCCGATGATCCTGCCGGTAATCATGGAGGTTTAAGGGCAGATAATAGATATTAGATATTAGATATAATGAGCCGCGCATTGCGCGGCTCAGTTTGAATGTAATGTTGTGTTGGCTTGGAATTATGGGGAGTAATGACTATGAAAGCAACTGATAAGCGCGGCAGGTGGGTTATGATTGCAACATTTATCCTGTTAGGGCTGTCGTTGTGGGGAAATGTTGTTCAAGCGACTTGGCCAGAGAAGGAGTATTCCATCGTTGGCACTTTCACTGAGAAGAGCGAGGTGCTGCCGCCGGATAGGTACTACTATGCCTTCGTGTCTGACGGCACGTTTCAATTTTATCAAAATGGAGTCGTTCTCGGGAGTGGCAATTATTCTCTATTGGATGAGGCGGAAGGGATATACGCCATCGAGGACTTCCATCGAATAGATGGTGATTACCTGCTTATGTTCCGGGACGGCAAGCTGTATCGCTTGGGAAACGGATCCTACGTTGTATATGAAAAAATCATAGACTCACCGCAGCTTTTGGGCGACGACGCACCACGCTACGTGGAATAAGGAGAATATATGAAAAACATTGTACTTTACTATTCGTTTACGGGGCATAGTCGGGAGTTTGCGGAGGCTTTCGCGAAGGAGCACGGCTATGAGGCGACCGAGGTGACGACGCCGAAAAAGCACGGCATGGCGTATGCCTTTATCATCGGCTGCCCGAAGTCGCTCTCCGGCGGCTCCGTCGCGATTAAGCCGCTCGCGCTGAGCCTTGAGGACGTGGACGAGGTTCACGTTTTCGCGCCCGTCTGGGCAGGCTGCTGCGCTCCGGCGATGAACACCGCGCTCAAACAGCTTCCGAAGGGCACGAAGGTCTATATGCACATGGTCTCCTCCGGCGGCGAGAGCAACCGCTCTATGATTGAGGGTTATTTGGAGCATTGGGGGCTCAATCTCGCGGGCTTCGAGGACATAAAGGGCTGAATTTTGCATAGCGCGTCGAAATTGCTTGACAAGCCTGTTAAATAATGTATAATATTAAGGCTTGCTCTTAGGGGCTAGGGATTCAAACCCGTGTCGCCTGTCGGCGCCTCTAGGCAAGCTATCCTTGCTCATGCTCAGACATGGGCCACAGTCCAGAAGGAGGTGCTCAAATGGCAAAGACAACCGAAAAGTACGAGCTGATGTACATTATCAAGCCGGATCTCTCTGAAGAGGATACCGCCGCGATAGTCGAAAAGTTCAAGGCGCTCGTCGAAGAACACGGTACGATTGACGAGCTTGAGCTGATGGGTAAGCGTAAGCTCGCCTATGAGATCAACTATATCGCTGATGGCTACTATGTTCTCGTAAAGTTCACATCCGCCCCGGATTTCCCGGCGGAGCTCGATCGCGTTCTCGGCATAACCGACAGCGTGATTCGCAGTCTAATAACCGTGCGTTACGAATAAGGGAGGAGCTTATGCTGAACCATATCTCGCTTATGGGTCGCCTGACGCGTGACCCGGAGCTTCGCTCTACCCCATCCGGGACAAGCGTTGCTTCCTTCACCCTGGCAGTTGACCGGGACTTTGCCTCGCGCGAGAGCGGAGAGAGGCAAACTGATTTTATCGACGTCGTGGCATGGAGACAGACGGGCGAATTTGTGTCCAAATACTTTCAAAAAGGGAGCATGGCGGTGGTTTCCGGCAGGCTTCAGATTCGTGACTGGCAGGACAGAGACGGAAACAAGCGCCGCAGCGCCGAAGTCGTCGCCGAGAATGTTTATTTCGGCGAGAGCAAGCGGCGTGAGGGCGACGGCTCGTCTAATCGCGGAGAACCCGCGCACCGCTATTCCGGCGGCGGCTTTGCCGCGGAGAATAAGGGCTCTAGCTTCTCGGAGCTGGACGACGGCGACGGAGATCTGCCGTTCTAGTTGAGGGCTTGCTGTTACAATTACAACAATTAAATAACGATAGGAGGTAAAAACCTTGGCATACGAGAACAATAATAACAACAGAGACAGAAACAATAAAAATCGCAAGCGCAAGAAGGTCTGTCAGTTTTGCGCGGATAAGAGCTCATATATAGACTATAAGGACACCGCTAAGCTGCGCCGTTTCCTCTCCGAGCGCGGGAAGATTCTTCCCCGCCGCACAACCGGAACCTGTGCCGCGCATCAGCGCGACCTGACCGAGGCCATCAAGAGGGCGCGTCAGGTGGCTCTGCTGCCCTATGTGCTGGATTAAGTAGTCTGAATTTATAACCAAAAGTTGGAGCACGGCGAGAGCTGTGCTCCAACTTTTATTTTGTCCGCCGACCGGAAAAGAGTGCTTTCTCAGTCGGCGTTAATTATAATCTTTCTATGCAAATTATATATGTTGACGACGTTTTTTTGCTAAATTTGGTCATAAATTACTTCATTCTGCTTGCCACGGCAAAGCTTTGCGCCTTTCCCCTAAAACGGCTTTTATTCGCATTTTCGGCGGCGGTCGGGGCTGTTTACAGCGTTCTGATACTTATTTGGGGCTTTCTGGGGCTGCTGCCCATAAAGCTCTGTCTCGGAATTGTTATGGTTCTGATTGCTTTTGGGAAATGTAGGCACTTATTCAAGGCGTTTTGCGCCTTTCTCTGCGTTTCCGCCGCCTTTGGAGGGGCGGTTTATGCCGCGAGTATGCTGGTCGGGACGACGCCGGGGAAACTGGGCTACATCTCCCTGTCTATGCGGACTCTGGCGATTTCCTTTGCGGTTTGCTACATAGCTTTGACGCTGGTTTTTAAGCGCTTGGGCGCGAAAAACCGCAGGGGGCGCAGTATGGGTGTAGAGGTGGTGCAGGGGGGGCGGAGAGCGGTCTTCAGGGCGCTGTACGATACGGGCAACGAGCTTTATGATCCCCTGAGCGGTTTGCCGGTCATGGTCGCCGAGGCGGAGAGCCTGAGGGAGCTTTTTCCGGAGGCGCTGCTCGGCGCGCTCGCTAAGAGTCCGGTGGATTTCATTGCCGAGGCCTCGGAGAGCGGCGCGCTCAAGACGCGGTTTCGCTTGGTGCTCTATACGAGCGCCGGGGCCTCCAGCGGGCTGCTTCCGGTTTTTAAGCCGGACAGACTGACCATTGACGGCAAGCCCCGTGACGACATACTCATCGGGCTGTGTCCGCACAAGCTCTGTGCCGACGGAGAATTTTCAGCTATCTTATAAGTTAGGAGACGACTATGCGGTTTTTCAGTGAGTTAAAATTAAAGTTTGATTTGGCGGTGCGGCCGCTGCTGGAGAAGCTGGGGCTGCTTGAGACCCCGGGGATAAACTACATAGGCGGCAGCGAGACCCTTCCGCCGCCGCTTCCGCGCGATGAGGAGGAGGAGGCGCTTGAAGCACTCTCCGAGGGCAGCGACGCGGCGAAGCGTCTGCTCATTGAGCACAATCTGCGGCTCGTGGTGTATATTTCGCGCCGCTTTGAGAATACGGGCGTGGGGCTGGAGGATCTCATTTCCATCGGGACGATTGGGCTTATCAAGGCGATCAATACCTTCAACTCGGAGAAGAAGATAAAGCTGGCGACTTATGCCTCGCGCTGCGTCGAGAACGAGATTTTAATGCACCTGCGGAAAATAAGCTCGCAGAAGTCGGAGGTCTCGCTCGACGAGCCGCTCAACACCGACTGGGACGGAAATGAGCTGCTGCTCTCCGACGTCTTGGGTACGGACGGGGACGAGATTTCGCGCCCGCTGGAGGACGACGCGGACAAACGAATGCTGATGGATGCGGTGTTTTCGCTGGCAGAGCGCGAGCGGAGCATTATTATAATGCGCTTCGGGCTGCTGGGCTCCTCGGAGTATACGCAGAAAGAGGTCGCGGACAAAATGGGCATCTCGCAGTCCTATATCAGCCGACTAGAGAAGCGGATAATCTCGAGACTGAAGCGGGAAATGTTAAGGGCAGATAATAGGTAAGAGATATTAGATAATAGATATTTTTATAGAGAGTCGCGCGCGGCGGGGTTAGATAGGTGCTTATCCTGTCAGAAAATTGTCAACAGTATTTAAATTTTATTGCTAACCATTTAAACGCTTGATTCGCGAAAGAAAAAATGCTATAGTATATATTAAGGGAATGAAGTTCTCCCTGTGCGTAGTAACGCCAAACCGCTTTTAATGCTGATGACTTCTGCGACTAAATGTGCGCGGAAGCTGTCAGCTTTTTTGCGCGGAAAGAGGATCAAAAATGTTATTCAGTCTTGGCGTTATGGTGTTGTGCGGTCTGCTTCTCAGCGGGATTATGAAAAAGCTGAAGCTCCCCGGACTAATCGGAATGCTAATAACGGGAATCATACTCGGGCCTTTTGCGCTTGACATTATCTCGCCCGAAATACTAAACATCTCGGCAGACTTACGGGAATTGGCTCTCGTTGTGATACTCACACGCGCGGGTTTGTCGCTTGATATAGCAGACCTTAAAAAGGTCGGCAGGTCGGCAATTTTGATGTGTTTTGTTCCCGCATTGTTTGAAATAGCGGCTGTCACGCTGTTTGCTCCCATGATTTTCGGTATTTCAAGACTGGACGCGGCTATTATGGGGGCTGTGTTGGGTGCGGTGTCGCCCGCCGTAATTGTTCCGAAAATGCTGTCCATCATGGAAACTGGCTACGGAAAAGCAAAAAGTGTACCGCAATTGGTGTTGGCGGGTGCTTCGGTTGACGATATATTTGTAATTGTCTTGTTTGCTGCTTTCATGGGGATGCACGACGGGAGTGCATTTGATATATCTTCTATCATAAAAATACCGATTTCAATTCTTGTAGGCGGCGGAATCGGCGTCCTGTTCGGATTAGGCATGAACCAGTTGTTTCGCAGAATCCATATGCGTGATACAGTAAAAGTTCTTATTCTGCTTAGTGTTTCGTTGTTGTTAGTCGCGCTTGAATCCACGATTAAGAGGTTCGTTCCCATGTCAGGGCTGCTTGCGGTCATGGCGCTCGGCTGCACAATTCTAAAAACGAATCCGCTAACCGCCAACCGCCTGTCCAATAAATTCTCGAAAATATGGGTAGCGGCAGAGCTAATGCTGTTTGTACTTGTGGGTGCGGCGGTTGATATTTCGTATGCACTAAACGCAGGACTTTTAGCTTTACTGCTCATTTTTATCGCGTTGTGCTTCCGACTTTGCGGTGTGTTTACAAGCCTTGTCAAAAGTCCACTTAATCGTAAAGAACGGCTATTTTGTGCGGTTTCCTATCTGCCAAAAGCTACCGTGCAAGCAGCAATCGGCGGGTTACCGCTTGCTGCCGGAATAGCATCGGGCAATTTGATACTGACCGTAGCGGTGCTTGCTATCTTGATAACCGCTCCGTTAGGCGCGTTTCTTGTTGATATATCGCATAAGCGGTTGTTGGAAAAGTAAAGCTGCATTAAGAAAATAGATATTTTCCTAACCCTAATATTCTGTAGCCGTGGGGGATTGCGGGTCAAGCCCGCAATGACGGAAAACAGAAGACAGTGGCGAGAGGACTTAAGGCAGATATTATGAGTCGCGCGGGGCGCGACGGGAATATAATAAATAAGGCGTCGCGAAGCCGCGACGCCTTATATCTTTCTATCTTTTATCTATTATCTCTTATCTTTTATCTGCTCTTCGCTGCCTTTCGCTGGAAGAACTTCACAATCTCGACGATTGGGATCATGAGGGCTGCCATTCCGAGGGCGATGACGAACTCCATCGCGTTGATGTGCTCGAGGCCGAAGGCGTTGTTGAGGAAGGGGATATAGAGCAGCGCCGCCGTGAGCAGCAGGCTGACGACTGCCGCGCCGTAGAGGAAGGTGTTCGAGGTCTTGAGCTTGAATATGCTGCCGCGCTGGCTGCGCATATTGAGACTGTGGAAAATCTCCGCCATGGACATCGTGACAAACGCCATCGTCATGCCGTCTGCGCTGTTCGTGATCTCCCAGACGCCGGACTCGATATAGTGACCCACGAAATAGGCGGCGAGCGTGAGGATTGAAACCGCTATGCCTTGATACGCAACGTCCACTCCGACGCCGCCGGCAAAGACGCCCTCAGAGGAGCTGCGGGGACGGCGGAGCATGATATCGCTCTCGGCCTTCTCCATGCCCAGCGCGAGCGCCGGAAAGCAGTCCGTGACGAGGTTAATCCAGAGCAGGTGAATCGGCTCGAGGATGATAAAGCCGAACATTGTGGCTACGAAAATACTTATGACCTCGGACATATTGGAGCTGAGGAGGAACTGAATCGCCTTGCGGATGTTGTCATAGATGCGGCGTCCCTCTTCAACCGCGCCGACGATTGTCGCGAAGTTATCGTCCGCGAGAACCATGTCGGCGACGTTCTTGGTGACGTCGGTTCCGGTGATGCCCATGCCTACGCCGATATCGGCGCTCTTGATGCTGGGCGCGTCGTTGACGCCGTCGCCGGTCATCGCGGTGATGAAGCCCGCGCCGCGCCAGGCGTTTACTATGCGCACCTTGTGCTCCGGCTGGACTCTGGCATACACCGAGAAGTCTCTGAAGCGGCTTTCAAATTCCTCGTCGCTCATGTTGTTGAGCTCGCTGCCGGTAATAGCGCGGTCGCCCTCTTCGAGGATGCCGAGCTCTCGGGCTATTGCCGTTGCGGTGTCGATATGGTCGCCGGTTATCATGATCGGGCGGATGCCCGCCGTGCGGCACTCGACAATAGCCGCCTTGACCTCCGGGCGGATCGGGTCGATCATGCCGCAAAGTCCCATGAAGCAGAGATTCTCTTCAAGTGCGGCGGGTGAGAACTCTGTCGGAGCTTTCTCATATTTGCGTGAGGCGCAGGCGAGAACGCGAAGAGCTTTATCGGCCATCGACTTATTCGCGCGGAGAATCTCGTCGCGCTTGGCGTCAGTCATGGGCTGAATGGCGCCATTCTCATCGAGATAGCCGGTGCAAAGCCTTAAAATCTCGTCCGGCGCGCCCTTGGTATATTGGAGGATTCCGGCGGCGGTCTCGTGGACGGTGCTCATCATCTTTCTGGAGCTGTCGAAGGGGGCCTCGCCGATACGCGGGGAGGCTTCTTTGAGCTTGGGCTTGGGAAGGCCGATTTTATCAGCCCAGTAGACCAGCGCGTTCTCCGTCGGCTCGCCTCTCACGGTGCCGTCCTCGTTGAGCTCGGCGTCGCAGCACAGGGCGAAGCCCTCCGCGAGAAGCTTCTCGTCGCAGCCGAAGTGCTCGACCACGGTCATCTTGTTCTGGGTGAGGGTGCCGGTTTTGTCCGAGCAGATGATCTGGGCGCAGCCCAGAGTCTCGACCGCCGTCAGCTTGCGGATAATGGCGTTGCGGCGGCTCATGTTGGTGACGCCGATGGAGAGCACTATCGTGACGACCGCGACAAGTCCCTCCGGTATCGCCGCCACGGCCAGAGAGACCGCGATCATGAAGCTGCTTAGGATGGTGTCAAATTCGAAGCTGCCCGCGCGGATGAGACCGATTGCGAAGATAACAACGCAGATTCCGAGCACGAGCCAGGTGAGGATTTTTGAGAGCTGAGCAAGCTTGATTTGCAGGGGGGTCAGCCCATCCTCCGCCGCTGCCAAGGCGCCGGCGATCTTGCCCATTTCGGTGTCCATGCCGGTCTCGGTTACGACTGCCATGCCGCGCCCGTAGACGACGGTGCTGCCCATATAGACCATGTTTTTGCGGTCGCCGAGCGGAACTTCCTTCGCGCCGTCCTCGAGATATAGAATATTGATGAACTTGTCGACCGGGACGCTCTCGCCCGTAAGGGCGGCCTCCTCAATTTTGAGGCTGTTCGACTCGATTACGCGCCCGTCCGCCGGTACAGCGTCGCCGGCCTCGAGGATAATAACGTCGCCGACGACAAGGTCTTCGCTCTTTATGACGACAATTTTGCCGCCGCGCAGAACCTTACTGGTTGCCGCCGCCATCTCCTGCAGGGCTTCCAGCGCCTTTTCGGCCTTGTTCTCCTGATATACGCCGAGAACGGCGTTCACGACGACGACGAAGAGGATTATGATAACGTCCGCGAAGCCCTCTCCGCCCTCAAAAATGGCGATAGCGGCAGAGACAGCCGCCGCAACCAGCAGAATGATGATCATGGGATCGGCCATCTGCTGGAAAAAGCGCTTGATCAGCGAGTCCTTCTTCCCCTCCGCGAGCTTGTTCTTGCCGTTTTCCACCAGTTTTTTCGCGGCGGTCTCCGGAGAAAGCCCCTCCCTTGACGAGCCGGTTTCAGCCAGAACATCTTCAATTTCTCTTGTGTAGGAATTCAATTTTCTTTGTTCCTCCCTCTCTAGATTTGCCGGTAATTTCGGGGTATGACGGTTGCCGATTTGAGTGGTTCCCATAAAAAAAGCCTCATAGACGGGGAAAACCCATCCATGAGTCTCGTCATTTTAGGAATCTCTGATTAAATCAGAACTTCCTTAATACAAGCCAGACAGAGCAAAAAGTCTGCCGAGATGTTGACTTGAAACGCTCGGGGCGCCGACTACTCCCTCATTTACAGTTAAATTTAACATTAAATCCCGCGCTTGTCAATAGATGATTGAGGGAATATCGAGAGTTGGGCGGTAAAGCGAAGAAGAAACGATATTTCAAGCGTTTTTTATCAGAGGAAGCTTTGAAATTATTTTTACAGCGGCTTGATTATTACCGTAAATTCGGCTATAATAACATCAGATGTTAGATTAGCCGAAAGGAGCCATCGCTCATGTATATAAAACGCCACGCGGAGGACGCGCTTCGCAAACTTGCCAAAATGTTCGGAGCGGTGCTTGTAACGGGCTCCCGCCAAGTGGGGAAAAGCACTCTGCTCACGGAAATTGCCGAGGTGAAAAGCAGCGTCACGCTCGATGATCCGCTCCTCAAACAGAGCGCAAAGGAGCAGGGCGGCACTTTTTTCAAGGATAACCCGCCGCCCGTTTTGGTGGACGAAATCCAGTACGCGCCGAATCTGTTTCCATATATCAAAATGGCGCTCGACAAATCTAAGCAAAAGGGGCAGTTCTACCTCACAGGCTCGCAGCAGTTTGAGATGATGAGCAGCGTCACTGAGTCTCTCGCTGGGCGAATTGGGATACTGATGCTGCTCGGTTTTTCCCTGCGGGAGCGCAAGGGCGTCGCTTTTACCGACCCGTTTCTTCCGACTGACGAATACTTTACCGCCCGAAAGAAGGACATGGCGGAGTACGCCTACGATGAAATTTGGAGCATCATCCACCGGGGCTGTATGCCCGAAATCGCCCTCAATGACGATTACGACTGGCAGCTGTTTTTCGGTTCGTATGTGCGGACGTATTTAGAGCGTGACATCCGCCAGCTGTCGCAGGTAGCCGACGAGGAGAAGTTTCTGAATTTCATGACTGTGACGGCAAGCTGTACGGGGCAGCTGCTCAATCTCGCGTCGCTCTCGCGCGACGTCGGCGTGAGCGAACCCACCGCGTCGAGATGGCTCTCCATTCTCGTTACTTCGGGGCTTGTATACCTCTTGAAACCATATTCCAACAACATCACTAAGCGGACGGTGAAAACGCCGAAGCTGTATTTCCTCGACACGGGTTTAGCTGCCTATCTGACCCGTTGGAACACGCCGGAGGTGCTGAAAAGCGGCGCGATGGCGGGCGCGTTTTTCGAGAGCTTTGTGGTTGCCGAGATTATCAAGAGCTATTACAACCGCGGCGTGTTAGATTTGCCGCTGTATTTCTACCGCGACCGTGACATGAACGAGATTGACCTTATAATTGAAGATAACGGGACGCTCTATCCGCTTGAAATCAAGAAACACGCTGACCCGCAAAAAAGCGACCTTGCCGCGTTTCGGCTGCTCGACAAAATCCCGAACCGTAAGCGCGGCAGCGGCGGTGTGATTTGCCTGTATGATAGGCTTATCACCTTGCAGGGTGAGGATCGAGTGATACCGGTGAGCTATTTGTAAGGGCGAATTCGTATTGACAATTGCTCTGGAGTAATGATACTATTACCCAATTCAGAATGCAAATATCATAAGTAGAAAGGCGTCAAATCTATATGTATATTATACGAAATGACTCGACGGAGGCGGCGGGGAATCTTGCGCTGGAGGAATATCTGCTCTGTCAGACGCAGCTGGAGCTGATAATGCTCTGGCGAAATGCGCCGTCCGTGATAATCGGGCAGAACCAAAACGCCTTTGCCGAGCTGGACCTCGATTATGCAAGCTCTCACGGGATTAAGGTTATTCGCCGTCAATCGGGCGGCGGGGCGGTTTTTCACGACCTCGGGAACATCAATTACACGGTGATTCACCCGCTGGGGGAAAAGGACTTTAATAATTACGCCAAGTTCACTTCTCCCATCGTGGATTTTCTGCGGGAGCTGGGGGTGCAGGCATATCTGTCCGGGCGCAACGACCTGCTCATCGACGGGCGCAAGTTCTCCGGAAACGCGCAGGCTGTTAGGGCTGGGCGCATAATGCACCACGGGACGCTCATGTATTCGGCGGACGTCTCCGAGCTTTCCAAGGTGCTTCGCCCGGACTCCGGGAAGATTTCGGGCAAAGGCATTGCCTCTGTGCGAAGCCGCGTGACGAATATCGCCGACCACATGAGCTCTGCAATGTCGGTTGAAGAGTTCATGAGCCGGCTGTATGACTTCTATTTGAGCCGCCCCGGCATGGAGGGCTATGAGCTGACGCACTCCGACCTTGCCGCGAGGGATAGGCTTGTCGCGGAGAAATACGGCACCTGGGACTGGAACATCGGGAAGTCGCCCTCCTATGATTACACGAACAGCGCGCGCTTTCCCTTTGGCGGCGTGAGCGTGAGCGTGAGGGCTAAGGGCGCCGTTATGGAAAGGGTGAGCATACGCGGCGACTTTTTTGGCCTGAGCGATATCTTGGAGCTGGAGGGCGCTCTGCGCGGAGTAGCGCATGACAGGGACGCGATACTGGGCGTTTTGAGGGGGCTGGACCTAGGCGCTTATATTAGCGGCATGACGGCGGAGGAGTTAGCGGAGTTGTTTTAGGGAAGCGTAAGCAGCGCGCTGGTCTCGGGCAGCTCGCGAAGGCGGGAGCCGACGGCGGCGAGATTGTGGGCGTCTGAGGATGAGATTATCTCCCTGCCGGGGGGCAGGAAGCCTCGAGAGACGAGGGCAGGATACTTATCGGGGTCGGCTAGCTCGAGGATCGGAAAATCGAGATCGTCCGGACAGAAGCCCAGCACGCTCAAGAGACTGTAGCTGTCCTTCTCCGCATGGGCGGGCACGCACAGGCCGCCGAGGGACTCGCACAGGCGCTTGACCTCATAGATGTCCAGCGAGCACGCCGCCGTGAGAAGCTTGTCAACGCGCCCGATGACAGCGTCGTTCTCATCCATTACGAGCTGAGCGCCCCAGATTTTGGGGTCGTAGTGCACGGCGGGCAGCTTTTCATAGATTGTTTCGCCCATCTTGAGGGCGTTTTCCACACTTGGGAAATAGCACAGCAGGTGAATTTCCTCCGCAGAATTGACCTCAATTCCGGGCAGCAGCCGTATGCCGTATTCCCGCGCGGCAATCTCGGCGGCGGGGAGGTTGAGGGCGCTGTTATGGTCCGTAACGGCGGCAAAGCCCGCCCCGGCGAGGCGAGCCAAACCGATTACCGACGCGGGGGTCATGTCATCCTCCGCGCAGGGCGAGAGTGCGGTGTGGAGGTGTAGGTCGTATAACACGGGAAGTGCCTCCAGTGCAGCAAACAATTGACAATTGACAATTGAGAATTGACAATTGTGGAGTCGCCAAAGGCGACGGATTTGAAAGGGACGAGAGGCTTAGAACGCGGAAATGACTACTTTTTCCTCCGCTGCGGAGAGGGCGACGCGGGAGACCTTGCCGTGGAGGGTGTCGATGATCTCAGAGGCTATGCAGTCCTCGACCTCCTTCTGGATCAGACGGCGCAGATTTCTCGCGCCGTAGGTGAGCGAGAAGCTCTTCCCTGACAGATAGTCCGTGAGCGCATCGTCATAGGTGAGCGTGATGTCCTTTTCCGCCATGACGCCTCGAAGCTCCTCGAGCATTAGGGCGGCTATTCGTCGGAAGTCCTCCTGCGTGAGCTTGTTGAAGTAGACGATTTCGTCTACGCGGTTTATAAATTCCGGCCGCAGGAAGTCCTTTAGCGCCTTTATGCTCTTCTCCTTGCCCTGGTCGGAGATTGAGCCGGCAAAGCCGACGGTACCGTCCTTACGGTCGCTTCCGGCGTTCGTGGTCATGATTATGACGGCGTTTTCAAAGTTGACCGTTCTGCCCTGAGCGTCAGTTATGCGCCCGTCGTCCAGAATTTGGAGCAGGACGTTGAGAACGTCCGGATGGGCTTTTTCAATTTCGTCGAAGAGAATAACGCTGTAGGGCTTTCTTCTCACCTTTTCCGTGAGCTGACCGGCCTCGTCATAGCCGACGTAGCCTGGGGGAGAGCCGATTATCCGCGAGACGGAGTGCTTTTCCATGAACTCCGACATATCGAGCCTTATGAGCGCTTCGGGAGCATTGAAGAGGTCTGCCGCCAGACGCTTTACAAGCTCTGTTTTGCCGACGCCGGTGCTGCCGACGAAGATGAAGCTGACGGGCTTGTGCTTGACCGCGAGCCCGATGCGGTTGCGCTTGATGGCGGCGCAGACCAACTCGACGGCCTCGTCCTGGCCGATTATATGTTGCTTTAGGCGCTCGTGGAGCTTGCCTAAACGCTCAAATTCGTCCTCGCGGATGTTACTCGCGGGGATTTTTGTCCATAGCTCGATTACCCGCGCTAGGTTCTCCTCCGTCAGGCGGGGTCTGCCATGCGCCTTGAGCATATTCAGCTCGTCGGTCAGCTGGAGACTTGCGCTGCGGATTGCCGCCAGCCGCTCGAAATGGTCGTTTTCGACGTCGGCAAGGAGCAGATCGCGCTCCTTATCGAGGTCTGCGATTTGCTTTTCTATAAAGTCGGTGCGCTCTATGTCCGGATTCTTGAGGTTGACGTCTGAACAGGCCTCGTCAATGAGGTCTATTGCCTTGTCGGGCAGATAGCGGTCGGTTATATAGCGCTCGGAGAGCAGCACCGCCTTGCGGCACATCTCAGCCGAGATTTTGACGGAGTGAAATTCCTCGTAGTAGTGGGCTATGCCCTTTAGAATCTCGATACTGTCTTCAATCGAAGGCTCCGTGACGGTTACGGGCTGGAACCTACGCTCAAGGGCGGCGTCTTTTTCGATGTGCTTGCGGTATTCGGAGAAGGTTGTCGCGCCGATTACTTGAATCTCGCCCCTAGAGAGGGCGGGCTTTAGGATGTTTGCGGCGTTCATGCTGCCCTCGGCGTCGCCGGCGCCGACGATATTGTGAACCTCGTCGATGACGAGAATGATGTTGCCTTCTTTTCGGACCTCCTCGATAAGCCCCTTCATGCGGCTCTCGAACTGGCCGCGAAACTGAGTTCCGGCGACGAGAGAGGTCAGATCGAGGAGCATGACTTCTTTATCGCGCAGCTTATAGGGCACAGTGCCGTCCGCGATGCGGGAGGCAAGCCCCTCGGCTATGGCGGTTTTGCCGACGCCCGGCTCGCCGATTAGGCAGGGGTTGTTTTTCTGGCGGCGGTTGAGGATTTGAATTACGCGTTCTAATTCCTCCGCGCGGCCAATCATGCTGTCGAGCTTTCCGCTGCGGGCGCGGTCGGTGAGGTCGATGCAGTAGTTGTCCAGAAATTTGCGCTTGGAATTCGGGCGGCTTTGAGCCTCGCGGGAGTCGCGCTTTTGCTGGCTGCGCTCTGATGCGTTGCGCTCGGCGGGGGGCTGGGAGAAGGCGTTGCTTAAGGGATTTAAGCCGCCGTCCATCCCGAAGAGGCGATTGAAATAGGGAAAGGTCGCCGTTTTCCCGGCGTCCAAATCGTCGTCGCCGGAATTCGGCTCGATAGGCTCGATGCCCAGAACGTCTTCCAACCCTAAGGCGTTTGTCATCTCGTTTGAAAAAGCGTCCAGAGCATCGTCAGTAATGCCCATACGCGCGGCTATGTCCTCGACGGGCTTGATGTGCAGCTCCTTGGCGCATTTGAGGCAGAGACCGTCTGTCTGTGAATGGCCGTTTTCAGTTCTCTGTATAAATACTATAGCCACATTTTTCTTGCAGCGAGAGCAGATTGTTGGTTGCATAGTTTACTCCAATGAAGTACAAAAAGGTTATTAAGAGGCTTTCTCTAAATACTCAAGTATTTTGAGAGAAAGTTCATTTTTACAAAGTATTTTGATAGGCTCCCGAGCTGCTCCTCGGGCAGGAGCTTTCCGGTGAATTTGAGTATCCACGCCAGTACGCAGCAGAAAGCGAACGCCACGGCGAGTCCCAGTACCGCGCCGCCGATCATATTCAGTTTATCCATATTCGGTATTTTAAAACTCAGGTTAGTTATGTTGCCCAGAACGGTAAGCAAAATGAGTACGACCGCGAAGAATAAAATGAAGCAGACATAATAGGTAAGCTTGGCGCACATGACTTCAATTATCGAATATGAGAGGGTTCTGCCGCTCAGCTCATATTGTTCATACGCCTCCTGCGCCATTTGCTCTGACGTTGCAGCGTAAATGCCCATGTTGAGATAGCTGAGCCTTGCGATTTCGACGGCCTTGTCGGCGTCGCCGCCTATAATATCCTCCTCGGAGAGGATTTCGGAGGCGGTTCCCGAGACCTCGGTCAGCGCCAGCTCAATCGCGCCGTCGGCGCCCTCCATATAGCCCGAGACAAAGGGGCGCAGCATGGGCGTTGCCATGGACGAGAAGGTGTCCGACAGCAAATCTCCGGCGAAGAGCGAGACAACAATAATAAGTATGCTTCCTACGGTCATAACGAGACCCTTTTTGTATCCGCCCCAGACGCAAGCTATAATTATAGCTATAAAAACCAGCTCAATCAATAATTTCATTTCCTGCACCAATCCCCCGCTAAGTATATATTGTGAGTTAATTTATGTTTTAGTATGTAAAAAAGCCTCATAGCTTCAGTTTCTCGCCGTGGTAGGGCGAGAGCAGCAGCGCATCGCCGTCTGGCAAAAGAACGCCGTCGCCAAAGCCCGCGGGCGCGCTCGCTCGCGAAACGGATTTTAGGTTGCGCGAGAACACCACAGCCTCGCCGCCGCCGAGGGCGAGAAGCCTTCCGCCCGAGGCCGTCAACGAGAGCGGCTCGAAGCTCAGTTCTACTGAGCCCAGAGTCTCGCCGTCGCCTCCGAAACTGAGCAGCGTAACCGCGCCGCCGGAGACATAGCGGCTGAGCGCAACGGCGCAGAAATCCTCTGAAATGTGAAAGGCCGAGAGCGACATATCCTCAAAATCTATCGTGTTCACGGCGCCTGAGTCCGGCTTTTCGGCGTCATAGAAGCGAAGGGCGCTCTCCGAGAGGAGGGCGAAATTTTTTGAGGAGCCGGAGGTAAAATCAAGCTGAAACGCCAGCTCGCCGGGAAGCGATATCGAGGCAAGCTCAGCTTCGCTGCTGCGGTCAAAGATATGTACCACGCTGCCCGAGGTCTCGACGCACAGTGCCGCGAAGGTGCGATTGTCCGAGGAGAGGGCGGCGTCGAGCAGATAGCCCGAGCCGGAAAACCACTTGTAGACCTCCTGCCCGGTCTCGTCCAGAATGGTGACGGAGCCCTTGTAGCCCGACTCCTCCGTACCGACGAGAAGGAAGCCTCCCGACCCTAAGTCCGCGCAGATAATTGGGTTTTTTGTATCGAGATTTATTAGCCTGCCGCCGGAGTAAAATCGAAGAGCAGTTCCGCCGACGTCATAGAAAACGCAGCTGCTTTCACTTGCGGAGAGCGCGGGATTTTTTGCGGAATAGACCTGTCTCTCGAGGGCAAAGCCCTCGCCGTCGAGCAGCTGGAGACCCGTTGAGGAGGAAATGGCAAGCTTATTGCCCACGAGCGCAAAGCGGGCAAGCGCGCCGTATTCATAGGAATACGCAAGCCGCTCATCGGCGTTTTCGCCGTTGCGGTTTTGGGCAAGCTTGTCTCGGTTGGCGATAAGCAGCACCGTCGCTATGGCGATAAACGCGAGCACGATTATTAAAACGGGTCGGCTCTTGCGCTTTGTTACTGTTTCAGGCATAGAATAACCTCTATACTATAACATAAAAAAGTTGTCAATGGTAGATATTTTGAAAATTTTCGCGTCTGACTAAGTACACAGCAGTAGCGAGAGATTTTTTCGTCAGACGAGGGAAAAATATCCGCTACTTAAACATCAGACCTGCCGCTCCCGGATACCATACTCGTGACATATACAGCCCGCCGGGGGGCATGGTGGGCCCCGCGAGGCGGCGCTCGCCGCGCTCAAGAAGCGCGGGAATGTCATCGGGCTTAATTTTGCCCGCGCCGCACCAGACTACGGTGCCCATAATGGCGCGAACCATGTTGTAGAGAAAGCCGTCCGCGCAGACGCTCATAGTATAGACGTCGCCGGCTCTCTCAATGTTACACCAAAAAACGGTTCTGACGGTACTTTTTGTTTCGGAGCCGACGCTGCGCACGGCGGCAAAGTCGTGAGTGCCGACAAACTTCTCGCAGGCGGCGCTCATGCGCTTGTAATCCAGCGCGCCGGGATAGAAGCAGGCGCGGTTTTGGAGAAAGGGGTCGCGGATGCGAGTATTGCTAAGCTTGTAGATGTATTCCTTCTTTTCGCAGGAGAGGATGGCGTTAAAATCCCCCAACTCCTCGCAGGCGTCGAGAACCGAGATATCGTCCGGCAGGGCGGTGTTGAAGGCAAGCGGCATTCGCGGGACGGGAATTGTGCAGTCGGTTTTGAAGCCCGCGCAGTAGCTCAGCGCGTGCACCCCGGCGTCCGTGCGCCCGCAGCCGGTTGCCTTTACCTCGTGGCCGCAAACCCGCGAGAGGGCGGCCTCCAACGTTGCGCCGACCGTCGGCACGCCGGGCCTTTGAACCTGCCAGCCGTGGTAGGCTGTGCCATCGTAGCGCAGCTTTAAGGCTATGTTTCTCATATTCCAAACCTCACAGCCAAAAAGATAATAGTCGCGAGCATAAAGGCGGAAAAAGCCAGAAAGCCTAAGTCCGCACCGGACATTTTGAGAACGCTCATGCGAGTTCTGCCGTCGCCGCCGTTATAGCAGCGCGACTCCATAGCTGTAGCAAGCTCGTCCGCCCTGCGAAAGGCACTTACAAAGAGCGGAATTAAAAGCGGCAGCAGCGCCTTTGCGCGCTGTGTCAGGCGACCGGTCTCAAAGTCCGCGCCGCGCGCCTTCTGGGCGTTCATGATCTTGTCGGTCTCTTCTATGAGAGTGGGGATAAAGCGCAGGGCAATGCTCATCATCATGGACAGCTCGTGCACCGGAAAGCGGATGCGTTTCAAGGGACTCAGCAGCTTTTCCATACCGTCAGTTATGGCAAGGGGCGTGGTGGTATAGGTCAGCATGAGCGTTCCCATGATGAGCAGCATTATGCGCAGTATCATGTAGCCCGCGCGGATTAAGCCCTGATCGGTTATCGTGATGATCCAGAAGGAGGCAAGCACTCTTCCCTCGCGCTGATAGAGCAGATTTAAGATAGCGGTCAGAACGATTAGAAAGGCGATGGGCTTCAGCCCGCTCACGAGCGCCGAGGCGGGGATTTTCGCGACGATTACCATTGCGAGAAAGACCGCGAGGATGATGCAATAGGAAATCCAGCTCTTGGCTATGAAGAGCGCCGCGATATAGATAACCGTGAAGAGCAGCTTGCTTCTCGGGTCGAGGCGGTGGATAAACGAGCTTCCGGGGAAATACTGCCCTAAGGTGACGTCCTTTAGCATGGCGCTCCCCCCTTTCTCAACGCGCAGATCGCGTGCTTGAGTCCGGAGAGGGTATAGCAGTTTTCGGGCACGTCGAGACCGAGCTCGCGCAGCTTTCCCGCGATTGCCGTCGCGGCGGGCACATCCAGCCCGATTGCACGGAGAGCCTCGCTGCGGGAGAAGACTTCCTCCGGCGTGCCGTCCATTACCACGCGGCCAGAGTCGAAGACGATGAGCCGTGAGGTATATCTCGCGACAAGCTCCATGCTGTGTGAGACAAAGATGACCGTCGCGCCGGTCTCATGCCGATAGGCTTCGATGTTGCGCATCAGCTCCTCGCAGCCTTTGGGGTCAAGACCCGCCGTCGGCTCGTCGAGGACGAGCGCGCCGGGGCGCATGGCTATTACCCCAGCGATTGCGACCCTTCGCTTCTGTCCGCCGGAGAGCTCCAAGGGGGATAAGTCAAACAGCGACTCGGAAAGACCCACGAAGCGGGCGGCCTCATGCACTCGCTCGTCAATCTCGGCCTTGCTCAGTTTCATGTTGTGCGGGCCGAAGGCAATGTCGCGGTAAACAGTCTCTTCAAAGAGCTGGTATTCCGGATATTGAAACACCAGACCGACCTTGAAACGGGCGTCGCGTCGCGACGCCTTCGAGGCGTTTATGTCCTCGCCGTCGAGAAAAACCTGTCCGGAGCTTGGGCAGAGCAGTCCGTTTAGGTGCTGCACGAAGGTGGTTTTACCGCTGCCGGTGTGGCCGATTATGCCGACGCTGGAGCCGGAAGCTATCTTAATATTTATATTTTCAATCGCCGTGTTTTTAAAAACAGTGGCGGGGCTGTAGACATGGGTTAGCAGCCGCGTTTCTATTGTCGGCATTCCTGTTCCTTTTGCAGCGCGGCGAAAATGGCTCCGGCGCACTCGTCAAGAGTGAGCGCGCCCTGCGGGACGGGAAGTCCCTCCTCGCGCAGCTGCGAGAGTAAATTTACGGCGTCGGGGACGGTCAGTCCCAGCGCCTCCAGCTCCCCCGCGCGCGCAAAAATCTCGCGGGGGGTGCCCTGCATGACGATTTTTCCGGCGTCCATGACGCAGAGCTTATCCGCGCTAGAGCCCTCCTCCATGTGGTGGGTGATGAGGATTATTGTGGTTCCGAAATCGCGGCACAGACGCTTTATCGCGGAGATAACCTCGCGGCGGCCGGAGGGATCGAGCATAGCCGTCGGCTCGTCGAGCACAATGCAGCGGGCGTCCTGAGCGATTACCCCGGCGAGCGCCACGCGCTGCTTCTGCCCGCCGGAGAGAAGGTGGGGGCTGTGATGGCGGTATTCGTACATATCGACCTGCTTTAGCGCGGCGTCCACGCGCCGCCTAATCTCCGCCGGTTCGACGCCGAGATTTTCCGGAGCGAAGGCGACGTCCTCCTCCACCACGGAGGCGACCAGCTGATTGTCCGGATTTTGAAACACCATCCCCACGAGCCTTCGTATGCTGAGGAGCTTCTCTGAGTCGCGGGCGTCCATACCGCCGACGAGCACGCGCCCGGCTCTCGGGGTGTAGATACCGTTGAGCAGCTTTGCCAGAGTGGATTTTCCGGAGCCGTTGCGCCCTATTATAACGACGAAGCTTCCGGGGGCAACGTCCAAGGAGACGCCGCGAAGCGCGTCGGGCGCACCGTCGCCGCCGTAGCTGAAATAGACGTCCTCGACCTTTATAATCGGCTCCATCAGCGCGCCTCCCATCGGCAAGCTGCGCCGCAGGGTAAAAACAGTCCCGAAGCCGTCACCGGCAGAGCAAGCTCCCGACTTTCGCTGTGTCCGGCAAAGCGCTTTGAGAAGACGCTCTCGGCGATATAGCTGAGGGTCGAGGGGGAAAGCCCCGTCGTGTAGGAGTTTATTATCACAAAGAGCGGCTCGTCCGTCAGCAGCCGCGCCGTGAGGGAGACGAAGTCCCAGAGGCTCTCCTCGAGCTTCCAGGTCTCGCCGCGCGGGCCGCGCCCGAAGGAGGGCGGGTCCATTATAATCGCGTCATATTTCACCCCGCGCCTAATCTCGCGCTCGGCAAATTTCACGCAGTCGTCGATGATCCAGCGGATCGGCGCCGACTCCAGCCCGCTCTCTCGGGCGTTCTCCCGCGCCCAAGACACCATGCCCTTCGCGGCGTCCACATGGCAGACCTTTGCCCCGGCTCTAGCGCAGGCGAGGGTCGCCGCGCCCGTATAGGCGAAGAGGTTGAGCACGCTCACGTCGCGCCCGGCAGAGCGGATTTTTGCTCCGGCATAGTCCCAGTTGACCGCTTGCTCGGGGAAAAGCCCCGTGTGCTTGAAGTTCATGGGCTTTATGTTGAAGGTAAGCTGTCCGTATTTAACCTGCCAGCGTTCGGGAAGGCGCTTTATGTCCCAAAATCCGCCGCCGGAGTCGGCTCGCTTGTAGACGGCGGAGGGCTTTTTCCAAGCGGGCGAGACTTTTTCGGTTTTCCAGATGACCTGAGGGTCGGGGCGTATGAGAAGCTGGCTGCCCCAGCGCTCTAACCGCTCGCCGTCGGAGCAGTCTAGCAGCTCATAGTCCTTCCAATTGTCTGATACCCACATCGTTTTACCTTTCAGGTAATTGAATAATGCAGTCGCTGTGCGACTAATTATTCAACGAAAATAATAAATAAAAAATAATAGATAATAATTATTGAGTCGCTAAAGCGACAACATTATATACAAATAAAAAATCAGATTATTATAGCATATATAAGAACAAACGTCAAACGGCAAAAAAATATTGAAACCTCTTGCATATTCCCCGCGTCTTAATTATAATAGACGGGCTGGCGTTTTAAAGAGAGAAATCTTATTACGGGGGGGTGAGCTGTGTGAAGCGGGCTGAAAAACATTACATACATATTCGCATTCCGGCGCTTTTTCTTGTTTTGATAATGCTGCTCTCAATGGCTTCCTGCTCGCATTCGGAAGACTCTCCGGCAGCTGAGGAGCCTTCGGAGTCCCCGTTCGACAGCCTTGGCGTTGAAATCGAGCCGCCGGAAATAAAGCCCCTCGCGCCGATTCCGCCGGAAACAAGCCTTGAGCTGCCCTCCCCTACTCCGTCGCAGCTTTTGCCCCCCAACATTCCGGAGCAGCCGCGCGCCGACGATGATTTCTTCGCGGACGCCGCCTTTATGGGCAACTCACTCATGGACGGCTTTCGGATGTTCTCGGGAATTGCAACCAGCGACTATTTCGCCGTTACCAGCATGACGGTGCTCGGCGTTTCAAGCTCTGTTTGCGTCACGCTTGACAACGGCGCGGCGGGGACGATTATTGACGGTCTGACCCAGAAGCCCTATGGCAAGATTTACACCCTGCTGGGCATAAACGAGATCGGGATGGCTGTCGACGCCTTTATAGAAGAATATGGGTCTATGCTTGACAAAATTATCGCGGCTCAGCCAGACTGTGACATATATGTGATGGGCATAACGCCCGTCAGTCAGGCGAAAAGCTCGTCTCACGAGCTTTTCAACATGCCCCGCATAAACGAATATAACGCGGCGCTCAAGGAGCTTGCCGCGGACAAGGGCTGCTATTACATGGACCTGGTAGAGGCTCTTGCCGGTGAGGACGGCTTTTTGCCCGCCGCCGAGACCTCGGACGGGGTGCACTTCTCAGCATCGCTGTATGAGACCTGGGCGGAATATGTAAGAACGCATTACGTATAGCCGATGGCTATACGTAATGCGTTCTAATAATATGTAGGGGCGCGCATTGCGCGTCCGCGTCTCCAACGGGTGCGATCGTGTGGCGGACGCGCGATGCGCGCCCCTACGGGTGAGATCGTCATTGCCGGGCTTGACCCGGCAATCCACCCGTCAAAAAACCTCCGTCATCTGTCTTGTGCTATCAGCAGCTTCATTGCCTCGACGGCGGCTTTTACGGAGTTCATGGTGCTGTGGTCGGGCTCCTCGTGCAGACCCGCCAGCTCGCGCTCCTGATTCCAAATGACGTGGAAGCAGGCTCCGCAGCGGACGCCGAGCGCCGCCGCGACAACGAAGAGCGCGGCCGCCTCCATCTCGCTTGCCTTGACCCCCAGTCTTTTCCAAGACTCCCACTTATTCAGAAGCTCGTAGTAGACCGGGGACGCCTTTGGGCTGTGCTGACCATAGAAGCTGTCCTTGCTCTGGACAACGCCCGAGTGGACGGGGATTTTCAGGGACTTTGCCGCCTGCACCAAGGCATTCGCGACGTCCAAATCCGCGACCGCCGGAAACTCGATAGGCGCATATTCTAAGCTCGTGTGCTCAAAGCGCACGGCGCCCGTCGCCACGACAATGTCGCCGGACTTTACGCCGAGGTCGATTCCGCCGCAGGTGCCCGTGCGGATGAAGGTGTCCGCCCCGCAGCGGCGCAGCTCCTCCATCGCGATTGCGGCGGAGGGGCCGCCGATTCCGGTGGAGCAGGCCGTTACCTTTTCGCCCAGCAGATAGCCCGTAAAGAGGTTAAACTCGCGGTTATGGGCTATCTGCTTTGCGTTGTCAAGAAGCTCGGCAATGGCGGGAACCCGCCCCGGATCGCCGGGCAGGATGCAATAGCGCCCGACGTCCTCCGGCGAGCACTGGATGTGGAAGGGCTTTTCCATAGAGTCTAGCATTTCGGCCTTCTTATCTTCGTTCATGAGCAGTTCTCCTTTGGAGTTGTTGTTACTATAATACAACAGCTTTCAGTTCTAATCAAGAGTAGTGGTATATAATTACAAGATACAAATAGATTTTGGTTTTTTATTCACACAGGCTTGCATTTTTTGTCAATTTACTCTATAATAGCGAATTAAGCTGCCGAGCCTTGGGTTTGGCGGTGAAAATGAGGATTGTAAGGGGGAAACACAATGGCTCCTGACGTAGTTCAGAGATTGGTGGCCATGGTCATCTACATGCTCGCAGTCATCGCGATTGGAATTGCGTTTTCTAAACGCGCGAACTCCAGCTCCGAGCATTACTTTTTAGGCGGGCGCAGCTTAGGCCCGTGGGTCACGGCGATGAGCGCGGAGGCTTCGGATATGTCCGGCTGGCTGCTCATGGGTCTGCCTGGGGTCGCATATTGGTGCGGCATCGCCGACGCCGCCTGGACGGCGATCGGTCTGGCAGTGGGAACTTATATCAACTGGCTTATCGTCTCTAAGCGGCTTCGCCGCTACAGCGTTAAGGCCAACAACTCGATTACCCTTCCGGAATTTTTCTCGAACCGCTTCCACGAGAAGAAGAAGGTCATTGAGACAATTTCTGCGGTGTTTATCCTCGTGTTCTTCACGGTCTATGCCGCCAGCTGTCTTGTCACCTGCGGAAAGCTCTTTTCGACGGTGTTCGGCGCCAGCTACATCAGCATGATGCTTGTCGGCGCGGCCTTCGTCCTGCTGTATACCCTGCTGGGGGGCTTCCTTGCCGAGAGCGCCTCGGACTTTATGCAGGCCTTGGTTATGATCGTTGCCCTCACGGTGGTCGTAGTTATCGCCACCACGCAGGCGGGGGGCTTCGGGGCCGTTATTGACAATGCCAAGAGCATTGACGGCTTCTGGGACTTCTTCGGAATTGCCTCTCCGACGGTGGAGAACGGCACTCAGCTCGTCGAGGGCACTAAACCTCTCTTCGGAGCCGCCGGAAGCTATGGGCTGCTCACGATTCTCTCGACAACCGCCTGGGGTCTTGGCTACTTCGGAATGCCGCAGGTGCTTCTGCGCTTCATGGCTATTCGCAGCGAGCACGAGCTCAAGCGCTCCCGCCGCATAGCGACCGTCTGGGTCGTGATCTCTCTGGCGATCGCCGTGTTCATCGGCGTCGTGGGGCGCGCGCTCTATCCGACGGAACTGCTGACCGCGTCAACGGCGGAGAATGTTTTCATCCTGCTCTCGACAAATCTCTTGCCTCCGCTGATCGGCGGCTTAGTTATGGCGGGAATTCTTGCCGCGGCTATCAGCTCTTCGGACTCCTATTTGCTCATCGCCTCGAGCTCCGTTGCGAAGAACATCTTCCAAGGGCTCTTTAAGAAGAACGCGACTGACAAGCAGGTCATGACCGTTTCGAGGATAACCCTTGTTGCGATAGCGGTAATCGCCGCTGTAATCGCGCTCGACGAGAACAGCGTAATCTTCACCATCGTCTCCTTTGCCTGGGCGGGCTTCGGCGCAACCTTCGGACCGCTCATGCTCTTCTCGCTGTTCTGGAAGCGCATAAACCGCGCCGGAGCAATCGCCGGAATGATCGGCGGCGGCGGAATGGTCTTCTTCTGGAAGCTGTTCATCCGCGTTCAATTTGCCGGAACGGTGCTGGATATCTATGAGCTGCTCCCGGCCTTCATCTTCTCGAGCATACTCATCGTTGTGGTGTCCTGCCTCACGGCAGAGCCCTCCGACGAGATAAAAGCGGAGTTCGACGCAGTGAAGATCGGATAACAGATAAGAGATAATAGATAATAGATAGATGGTGGTCGCGCTTGAGCGCGACCACCATTAAAAAATCTTCGTCCCAGCTACGTACCCACGGCAGTAGCGACTGTTACGAAGTAAAGGAGCGACCCTGACCGCGTAGCGGCACGCTCCAACAGAGCGAAGCGTCATTGGGCTCCTTTCTTTGCGGGGAGTCAAGAGGGGAGCTTTTCTTTCCGCAGAAAGAAAGCTTCCCTTTTGCGCCGTCCGCGCAGGACGCCTCGCCGTGGCAACGGCGCGTCCTTGCTGTCGCTGTAGCGACAGCTAATACTAATTACAAATAGTGTTTTAGTTTTTCAATAATCTCATTGAAGTTCACGGGCTTTGCTATGTGGTCGTTCATTCCGGCGTTGAGGCAACGTTCGACGTCCTCCTTGAAGGCGTTGGCGGTCATGGCGATAATGGGGAGCATCGCGCCGGACTCGCGAATAAGGCGCGTTGCGTCATAGCCGTTTAGCTCCGGCATTTGAATATCCATCATGACAAGGTCAAAGCTGTCCGGAGCTTCAAGGAAAATGTCGACGGCGGCGGCACCGTTTACGGCGCAGACGACCTCGGCAAGAGTTTCCTCCAGCATGGACAAAATGATTTCGCGGTTAATTTCAATGTCTTCGGCCAAGAGTATGCGCTTGCCCTTGAATATACCCTTTATCGAAAGGTCGTTCATGCGGGCGGCGCCGCTTTGAAGTTCATATGAGGGGGCTTCTTCGCTGCTCTTGCGCGCGTGACCGACGGGAACCCGTATTGAGAAATAGAAACGGGAGCCCTCGCCCAAGACGGATTTTACTTCGATAACCCCGCCCATCTGCCTTATGATATTCTGGGAAATCGCAAGCCCAAGCCCCGTGCCGCCGAAGGTCTGAGAGATGTTCGCGTCGGCCTGACGGAAGTCTTGAAAAAGCTTTTCCTGAGTTTCCTTTGACATTCCGATGCCCGTGTCGTTTACGGAGAATTCGAGTATGCACCAATCCGAAACCCACTCGGGACATCTTACCGCAAGCTCAATCGTGCCGCCCTCGGGAGTAAACTTGACGGCGTTTGTGATTAGATTTAAGATTACCTGTGAGAGCCTCTGAGGGTCCGAGACGATAGCCTCGGGGGCGTCCTTACCGATGGTAACCAAGAGCTTTTGGTTTTTTCGCTGAGCGCGGTCGCCGACGAGCATGATGGTGTTGTCGATCATCTCGTCGAAGCGGAAGTCAATGCTGGCAAGCTCCAGCTTTCCGGCGTCTATTTTAGACAAATCGAGAATGTCGTTTATAACGCCCAGAAGGTGAAGCGCAGAGACATTGACCTTGTCCAGACAGTATCTCATGCGCTCTATGTCCGCTGAGGAGCGGGCAAGCTCGCTCATGCCGATAATAGCGTTCAAGGGCGTTCGTATTTCGTGGCTCATGTTCGCGAGAAAGGCGGCCTTTGCCTTTGCCGAATCCTCCGCCGCTTCCTTCGCGGCAATCAGCTCCTCGCGGTTGAGCTTGAGCATGAGGGCGTTGACTATAAGCCCCGCGACAAGCTCGGCGAAGACGACGTCCTTCTCCTCTTCAAAGGCGGCCTTCGGCTTGGGATTGACCAAGTCCTCCGTCTCGGGTATGGGAGTGCATTTTTCAAAACGGATAAGTCCGTAACAGCTTTCGTTGATTATCAGCGGAACGGTTATGAAGGCATGAACGCCGGAGTCGAAGAAGGGTCGGAAGGTCTCGTCGGTCTCGGTGTTTTGACAGAAAAGCCGCCCGCGCCTGCGCTCTCCGAAAATGCTCTTGAGGCTTATGTAGTCGTGACGCGGCCGATTAGCGTGGTCCTCCGCAGCTTCGGGGGCAAAGCGCGCCCCACTAAACCAGACGCGCTCAACCGTCAGTTCGTGAGACTCCGGGTCGCATTTGAAGAAGAAGGCTCGATCGAGCTTCATGAAGAGGCAGGAGGCTCTGAGCATACCGAAAATCTGCTCGTCCTGATCCCCGGAGGAAATGAGGCTCTCAGCCATTTGGCTAAAGAGATTCTGCTGCTCAAGCCTTGCCGCGAGCATCTCCTCATTGAGCTTGAGATCGGTAATATCAACGCCCTGTTCAAAGTGAACCGTGCGCCCGTCATACCAAGTCATCAGAGAGTCATAGTTGCGAAAGCGCCCTTGGGTTATTCCGGGCAGATTCTCATCCCAGCTGTAGCTCTCGTCCGGGTGCTTAAGAAGATAGTGCATCCCGCAGAAGCTGCAACGCTCTGTCTGACGGGCAAAGCTCTCGTAACACTTCGTCCCGATAGGATCGATTTCCACATCGTAATCGCGTCTTATTTTGTTGTTGGCGAAGATTATGCTGTCGTTTGAGGCGTCGGTTATAAGCAGCTGTATGTTGAGGTTCTTGAGGATAGTCAGATACATATCGCGCTCCCGGCGCGTCTGCTCAAGAAGCTTTTCCAAGCTTTCTGTTTTTTCGTTCGGGTTTTCCATTGACGGCCTCCAAGCTGCGGGCATAGATAATGCTGCTAAGCAAAAACAATTTCGTGATTATATCAAAAAAATTGCCGACGAGCGGTGAGAATAAAAAACGGTTATACTTAATCGTATCATGTTTTTAAAAAACTTGCAATGAATTTTTAGAGAAGTGATATTTATTTTGCAATATTGTTACAATATGGCATTAAAAGCCCTGCGGATATGAACGAGATTCAAATCCGCAGGGCTTTAGGGTTATATACCGCTAGGATGTTTAGTGCGCGGTTACCTAGTCGTCTTTTGTCTTTTTCGTCAGTCCCAACGCGAGCAGCAAGGCTCCCGCGGCGACGCCGACTATGAGGATTAGCAGCGTGATGTTGTTGTCGGTCGTGGTCTCGTTCCAGAGTGTGAGGTTGACCTGGGCAATGCTCGGAGTCACTTTGCCGTAAATTATCCAGTTTATGGCGTCCTCGATGAAGCCGAGATAGACGCCGGTGAAGGCGGTGCAGATTCCCGCCCTGATTAGGGCGCTCGCGCGGAGGTAGTGGATTACGAGGAAGAGTACCCAAGGCAGGGTGATGGCGATAAGCGCCGAGGGTATGGCGTTCGGCAGGCGGGAAAGCCCGCCGTTATAGCCCAGCCCCGCGACTATAAGTCCAAACAAGAGTACCGTGTCTGCCGCCATAACGAGCAGTCCGCGATTTTCCGCTGCGAAGCCCCGGAGCGGGAGGCGATTTGTCACATAGGGCAAAAAGCAGATACTCAGCCCGAACACGATAGACAGCGCAGTGATGAAGAACCAATCCCCGCCGCTATATAGGCAGCAGCTCAGGAGCAGCAGCAGGAGGCTCCCCGTAAAGCTAACGAGCGTCCAGAAGAATTTCTCCTCGCTGACCATGAGGGGCACGACCGTCAGCGACGCGAGGGTCATGAGCGCGGTCAATACGATGAAGAACCAGTCGAGCGCGCTCCCCGTGGCGATGTTTACAATCAGACAGACGAGAATCGGTATCGCGAAAATCCCCGCCATTGTTGCGCCGACGACAAAGGATTTGCGCTTCTCGGTCTTGGCGTGGCGGGTCAGAACCCCGCTTCTCTCTCTCGTTATGGTTTCGTCTAAAGAACCCGATTTCATTTTCTCCAAAAGTGCGCGGCAGTCGGCGCACTCGTTTAAGTGCTCCTCCACGAGCTCGCGGCTCGCGGCGCTTAGAACCCCGTCGCAATACAGCGGCAGCAGATCTCGAATTATTTCACAGCTTGTTTTCATAACAGCTCCATCCTTTCAATTAGCTTAAGTCTGGCGCGATGATAGGTCACCCGCGCCCAGTTTTCGGTTTTGCCGAAGATCAGCGCGATTTTCGCAAAGGGCAGCTCGCCGAACACCCGCAGAGAGAATACCTCTTTATATGGCTCGGGCAGCTCGTGGAGCGCCCGGTGCACCCGGAGGGCAGCTTCTCGGTCAAGCAGCGTCTCCTCGAAGCTTTCGGCGGCGGACTGCTCGTCAGAAAGCGGCGCGAGGCCGCTTTGCGCGCGCAGCTCGTCGGCAAAGAGGTTCTTGGCAATTGAACACAGCCAGGTCAGCTCGGAGGCCTCGCCCCGGTGCTTTGAGACCGCGGTGAGTGCCTTGAAGAAGGTCTTTTGGGTGATTTCCTCTGCCAGCTCGCGGTTTTTCGCCAGCGTCATCACGAAGGAATAGACGCTCATGTAATACGTGTTGTAAAGCTGCTCGGCACTCGAGTCCATATCATCACCAGCCCTCTTGACGGCATTTTATCAAAAAAAGTGTTTTGATAAAATGCCTTAATGAACAATGAACATTGAACATTGAACAATGAATAGTTGTTGAGTCGCTGCGCGACACATTTAGTTTTTTGAGATCTCGCAGGTTAGACGCAGAAGAAGAGGATTCGTTACAAGGAAAATGTAAATACTTCGTCATTGCGGGCTTGACCCGCAATCTCCATACTATAACGTAGATTACTCTATTACACGGGGGGATTCCGTGTCAAGCACGGAATGACGGTGGGGTCGCCGTCCCCCGTCCTTCGTCCCTCGTAATCTGTCCTCTGTCTTCTCGCCTCTGTCCTCTGGAAGGGTCTTATTGTTTTTACGCGCGAAGCAGCGTAAAAACAATAAGACCCTGACACCGTCAGGGCCTTACTGTTTTTGAGAGAGGATTGTTATAGAGGATGAGGGGAAGAAAATCGAAACTATCTGTCATGCCTTGTCTGCCGCTTTGCCATACGTCAGCTTCAGCATGATTGTATGATAAAATACACTTTTGTCCCTGTCGTGAATACATTATGAAAACTTTGTAAACTTATCCAAGGTTATCTAACTCACCGTTAAGTTTCCCGTTAATATGTCTTGAGCCCGTTAGCGCTCAGCCTTTCTTGCTCTCCTTCTCCTTTTCCTTGAGCTTCACCGTGAAGACGAAGCGCGTCACACCGTCGCGGCTGGTGACGGAGACGTCCTCATTGTGGTTATTTAAAATTGTCTTGGCTATGGACAGCCCCAGCCCGACGCCGTCGCGGTCGCGGCTGCGCGATTTGTCGAGCTTGCGGAAGCGGTCGAAGATGAAGGGCAGCTCCTCGGGGTCTATTGTCTGTCCCCGGTTTTCCACCGCGACATAGGCTCTGCCGTCCTGTTTCCAGAGCGAGACCGTTATAACGGAGCCCTTCTCGGCGAACTTTACCGCGTTGTCGAGCAGATTATAAAACACCTGCGTCAGCGAGTCCTCGTCGCCGCGCACAAGAATTCTCTCCTCAGGAAGGCGCGCGTCCACGTCGAGGCCGCCCGAGGTAATTTTGTTTTCAAACGCAAGCAGCGTACGCACGACGACCTCCGCAATGTCGAAGCTTCCGGCGAGCAGCGACGGCGTATCAACGTTCTGGATTCGGCTCATGTGGAGCATCTGCCTTACCATGCGGGAGAGGCGTTTGGTCTCGCTGCTTATGACCTCCAGATATTTATCCTGCTCCGCCTTGGGAATTGTCCCGTCCAGAATTCCGTCGGCGAAGCCGCCGATGGTCGTCATGGGCGTTTTAAGCTCGTGCGAGACATTGGCGATAAATTCGCTTCGCAGCTGCTCAGACTTCTCCAGCGACTCCGCCATGGAGTTGAAGGAGTCGGCGAGCGCGGCGATCTCGTCCTCCGAACGCCTTGGAGTAACCCGCGCCGAGAAATCGCCGTAGGCGAATTTGCGTGCCGCCGCCGCTATCTCGTTTATAGGCTCCGCCTGACGGCGGGAGGCATAGAAGCTAAGCACGATTGCTATCAGCAAAACCGAGACCGCAAGCAATATAAACAGCTGCGAGGTATTCCCCCAGGTCGCCACAATGTCCGTGAAATCGCTGCCGACGAAGGTATATGCCATGATAGTCGTGCCCGCGACGATGACGGGCGCGGCGACGAAATAGTAAGAGCCGCCGCCGGAGGTGTTCTCGAAGCCGAAGCTGCCTCCGCTCAGGGTCTGACTGATAACGCTCTCCATGAGCTTTGGTTCCAGAACCGTGCCCTCGTTTATGGCAAGCCCCTCGCGCGGGGCAAAATTGACGACCGTGCCGTTAGTGCTCGTGATGAAGATGACGTTGCCGGTGCTGTCTGAAACCGTGGAGAGGATTATTTTGAAGTCCCAGGAATCGAGGTTGTCATACTCGAGAAACGCCGCCGCCGTCCGGCTCATAGTCTCCGCGTTGAGGAGTATGCTGTCCTTTCGGGTGTCCACAGCGAAGCTGCGCCCGAGCGTTATAAACGACGCCCCCAGAAGCGTGAAGCTGAGCGCCACGAGCAGAGCCAGCAGAGAGAAGTTCTTTAGAAAAATGCTGTTCATAGCGTCAGAGTTCCTCGTCCAGCTCGAACTTATAGCCCACTCCCCAGACAGTTTTCAGCATCCACTGATTCGAGACCCCCTCGAGCTTCTCACGCAGGCGCTTGATGTGCACGTCTACCGTGCGCGAGTCGCCGAAATAGTCAAAGCCCCAGACCTCGTCGAGCAGCTGATTGCGCGTATAGACGCGGTTCGGCGTCGCGGCGAGGTGATAGAGCAGCTCCATCTCTTTAGGCGGCGTGTCGACTTTTTTCCCGTCGACAATCAACTCATAGGAATCGAGATTTATAACAAGCCTGTCGAAGGTGAGCTTCTTCTCGACAACTACGGCCTCCTCCGGCTCATAGCGGCGCATGACGGCGTGAATCCGGGCAATCAGCTCCTTGATCTCAAAGGGCTTGACGACATAGTCGTCCGCGCCCATCTCAAGCCCCGTCACCTTGTCGAAGGTTTCGCCCTTCGCGGTGAGCATGATTATCGGCACCTTGGAGGTCTCGCGAATCTTCCGGCAGACCTGCCAGCCGTCAAGCACTGGCAGCATAATGTCGAGCAGTATGATATCCGGTTCCTCATCCAGCGCCCTTTGAACGCCTAAGCCGCCGTCAGCGGCGGAAATGGTCTCAAAGCCGTCCTTCTCCAGATACAGCCTCAAAAGCTGGGCAATGTTGCTGTCGTCCTCAATTATCAGCGCTTTCTTCGCCATAAAAACACCCCCGTAGAACAGATAATAGATATTAGATATTAGATAATAGATATTCAAACAAAAACGTATAATGGATTGCGTGAATCCATTATACCCTATGTTCTGACATATAAGTTAATAATCTGTTAATCTGTCCTAAACTCCCGTGTCCCGTCCACCGTCTCCAGCTCTATGAGGTGCTCGCCTATGAAGCTGAAATTGTCAACGTCGCGGAAGGAGCTGAATCTTTCATCGTCGCAGATAATCTGAACGTAGGAGGCGTCGTAACAGTTTTCGAAGTTCACAACCCCCGACTCGCGGCGCTCGGCGTCCGTCATGCCGAAGTAGCGCAGTCCGGCGAAGCCGAAGGTTGAGTCCCAGGTCGGATCGCAGTGGTAGTATTCCCCGTCAATGCGCACGACGAGCCACATATGGGTCTCATCCTTTTCCGTCATCTCACCGATGAAGCGCAGGCACTCAATCCCGAGCTGCTGAAGGGCAAATTCGCACAAATAGGTGTAGCTGTGGCAGACGCCGAGATTCGTGGACAGCGCCTCATAAATCTCAATGTCGGGGATCCAACCTTCTTCTGCGGCATATAAGGCGTCCAGCCAGTTGTAGTTATAGCTGATGCGCAGGGCGAAATAGCGATACACCGCCAGAACCTTATCCAGCTCGTTCATGCCCGGCTCTATAATCTCGTTGAGGAGCGTGAGGTATTCGTCCTCTATGAATTGTTTCATCCGCTCCTGCTCCGCCTCGTCATAGGCATAGGTGAAACGGATTGTGCCGGGATACTCCAAAAACTCCATTACCTCCACCAAGAAATAGAGCGGGTTATTCTGCATGGCGCCGTAGCTTTCCAGGTTCGTGTCCAAATCGTCCGACAGCTGTACAAATTCTTCGCGGGCAAGCACCGCGTCTAAGAGCTTGTGATAGCCCTCGACGGCCTCCTCGGAGATATAGCTCTTGACGTCGGCTTTAATTACACGGAAGTCTATCTCCGTAAAAAGTATCGGCTTCGGAGTAGCAGTAGGAGTCGGCTCCGGCGTAACGGCGAGCGCTGGGGTACTCTCCGGCAAAACGGGCGCAGAAGAGACGCCCGGCGAGCCGAGCGTCTCTTGCGTGTTTTGAATATTCGCGGGAGAACAGGCTGAAAGCAGTACAGCGCAGAGAATAATAAACGATAGTACCTTTTTCAGCATAGTTTCTCCTCTAAAAAATCGCTGTGCTATTATCTGTCCTCTGTCCTCTCGCCTCTGTCCTCTGGTTTTACCAAGCTCCGAAGTCCATATTATTCAATATGTTGCTTGCGACAAAGTAGAACTGCTCCTGCATATTCTCCACGGTTATGCAGGTCGCGGACAGGACATAGCCCGTAGGTCCCGCATAGCGCAGCTCCGTAACGGCGTAATACTCGCCGGGCTCTGCGTCCTTGAACGCGTCTTGGTTCACGATGTAGGTGACAACGTAGGCGTAATAACCTTCAGCATCCACAAAGTCTGTGGCTATCTCGGAGACATAGCTGCCGTTTGCGTAGAGCTGATCCCTGATTAGGCTCCAGACATAGGCATACTCCTCTTCGTTACCCGTGCTGAGCCGCGCGTCAAAGCTGCTGTCAATGCCGGTGAGGTCGATGGCGAGGCTATTCACGCCGACTTCCTCATTGCGCGCCTCCAACTGGACGCGGTTTATCTGGTCATCGGCCTTGTCGGCCACGCGCATGGTGGAGGGATAGGGCACGGTTACGACAAATTCGCCGGTGTCGACATTAAACAGATCCGCCGATTTGTCGAGCGGGTCGGCGTCGCTGGGAATCGGTATAGGCTCAGTATCCGGCTCGGGCGGCTCAGTCTCCGCAACAGTATAGCCCTCGACGTAATAATCTTTACTTGCGCCATCCTCCAAGGTGACGGTGAGCATCAGATCGTCAGACCAATAGACGTCAATTTCGGCGTTCGCACCGAGTGCTAGGTTTTGAAAGTCATACTCATTGTCATACTCATCCGTTATGAGCAGGTCGTAGGAATTAAACTCAAGGGTCGGCAGAGACGCCTTGAAGGAGTCGCCTGCCATCAGGACGTCTTCACCCAGCAGATCCTCGCCCATGTCGCTCGTGCCGGAGATATAAAGCGTGAAGATATCGAAGCCGCTGCTGTTAATGACGCTTACGTCAATACCCTTGTTCCCGCCGCAGGCCGTGAGCGTGAATGCCAGCGCCAGAGCCGACAGCAGGGCTAAAACTCTGTATCTGCTTCTCATGCGCGCCCCCGTCAACGATAGTTAAACTCGCAGTAATAACCCTGCGCGTCGCCGTCCCAATAGATATCGACATAGTCCAGATCATAGGTCGTGAACCACTGACTCTCAATGCTGGTATCGCCCACGGAGTCCTGAATATACATATACCAAGCGGTGGTGCCTTCATACTCGGTGCCCGCTAAGTTCGCGTCAACAACGTAGGATTCGCCGGCGGCAAGCACGCCCTTTTCGGCGAGAATATCGGTCTCCGGCGCATCAATGTTCTCCGGAGTTATGTTTATAAAGTGAATTTCATAGTCCGTCTCATTATACACCGTGAAATACATGGGATTATAGTCAATTCCGTCGCCCGAATCCGTCTGCTCGCCGCCGTCGTCGCCGCCGCTGTCAGCCACAGAGCCGGAATCTTCGCTGTCGGGGTTCATCACACCCTCAAACTCGGCTGAGGAGCCGTCCTTAGCGGTAACTGTCGCGACAAGGCCGTTGTCCCAGCTGATGGCAATCTCGGAGCCGTCGCCAAGGCTCACTCTGGAGAACTGATACACGTCATCGTCCTCGTCCACAATGCGGACGTCATATGTATCAAACTCATATTTCATTACCTTAATATCGAAGGAACCGCCGTCTTTAAGTATGGTGGTGCTGCCGAAGAGGTCGTCGCCGAAGTCATTCTGCGCCGTCGGCGTAACATAGAGCTGTTCGAAGGTATAGCCCGAGGAATTGGTAACTCTCACGTCCAAGCTGTCGGATTTTCCGCCGCCGCAGCCTGCCAGCATACTGAAAGCAAGTATAAGCACCAGAAGGATAGATAGCGTCTTTTTCATTGTAGTCTCCCCTTAAAATAAATTTCGCCGACTACATTTTAGCATACAATTAGTAGATATCCGCGAACCTTAACAAAAAATCAGAATAGAGTACAACAGCCTTTAGCTGTGGTACTCTATTCCTGCCAAATCGGTGACAATTGCGTCGACTTCGCCCGCGTCGAGGGCGGTGAAGCAGTCGTCCACGCCGCCGGGGAGCACTACTATATAATCCGGTGCAGAGGTTATGGAGGAGTCGGAGCTCAGAGCGAAATAGAAGAGCCCGCTCTCGCTGACGGCGAGAGTCTTGCCGCCGAGGGTATTTTTTCCGGAAATTCCGGAGCCGAGCAGCGTTGCGACGACGAGGGTGTTATTCATATAGACCGGGGAGAAGCTAAGCTCCGGCGGCGGGCTTTCCGGCAGGGCGAGGGCGCCCCAGACGCAGTCTACATTGCCGCTCTTTAGCTCGACGAGCGCATTTGAGACGTCGACGGCGATGAAGCGCGCAGTCCAGCCGAGCTCCTGACAGACGGCTCGGGCAAGCTCGACGTCGAAGCCCGTGGGCAGAGCGTCCTCCACGCCCGAGAAGGGCAGGTGCGCGGCGTCGTACCCGACGATGAAGACGCGTGCGGAGGCCTCCCTATCCCAATCGTCAAGAGCGCCTTCATCTCCGCGCAGGCGGGACAAATCATCGTCGAACCAGTCGCGAGACAGGCGCGAAACGTCGCCCCGATCCTCAAGGACTGCCAGAGCGTTCGTGACGGCGTCGCAGGCGGTGTCCCCGGCGCGAAAGGCGATAGCCAGCTTTTGCTCAGAAAGCCTTGCGACGACGTGATATTTAGAGGTGTTCCCTGTGCGGCAGCCGCTTAAAGCCGGCAGCAACGACAGACAGAGCACGCAAATTACAGCGCGGAATTGTTTTTTCACTGATGAAACCTCATCCAGAATAGCGCGCGAGAAACTGCCTTGTGCGCTCCTCACGCGGGTTGCCGAAGACCTGTTCGGGGGCGCCCTGCTCGACGATCACGCCGTCGTCCATGAAGATTACGCGGTCGGAGACCTCGCGCGCGAACTGCATCTCGTGGGTGACGATTATCATCGTGGTGCGTTTCTCCGCGAGAGAAGAGATGACCTTGAGAACCTCTCCGGTGAGCTCCGGGTCAAGGGCGCTCGTCGGCTCGTCGAAGCAGAGAATGTCGGGAGAAAGCGCGAGCGCGCGGGCTATTGCGACGCGCTGCTGCTGGCCGCCGGAGAGCTGGTGGGGATAGAAATCCAGCTTGTCCGTCAGCCCCATCTGGGCGAGAATGTCGCGGGCATTGAGTTCAAGCTCCTTGAAAATCGCAGCCCGATTGCCCTTATAATCCTCACGCTCCTTCGCCAGTAGCTGGGGGGCGAGGGTGACGTTTTGCAGGGTCGTGTACTGCGGAAAGAGATTGAAGTTCTGGAACACCAGACCAAAATACAGGCGGTTGTGGCGAATTTCGTCGCTCTTGAGCGAGAGGCGCTCTGAAGCGTCAAAAATCGTCTTTCCGTTTACTGAAATTGTGCCCTGATCGGGGCTCTCTAAAAAGTTGAGACAGCGCAGCAGCGTTGTCTTTCCGCTGCCGGAGGAGCCGATTATGGCGAGAGCCTCGCCGCGCTCGAGATCAAAATCTATGCCCTTCAGAACCCGGAGGGAGCCGAAATTCTTTTGGATGCCCTTGACTTCCAAGACTTTCATAGTATATTCCTCCTTATCTGAAGTAGCTCAAACGCCGCTCCGACCAGTTCAGAGCAAGCGTTAGAATACCGACGAAAACAAGGAAGAACAGCGCCGTTGAAAACAACGGCCAGATGAGTCCCTTCGCGCTGTATTCCTGAGCCATCATGATGATTTCCTTGTTGGCGATGATACGAGCCAGCGAGGTGTCTTTAATGAGGGTTATTATCTCGTTGCCCATGGGCGGCACTATGCGCTTTACCACCTGCAAGAGAGTTACCTTGAAAAATATCTGCGAGCGAGTCATGCCTAGAACCTGTCCGGCCTCGTTCTGACCGCCGTGAATGCTCTCAATACCGCCGCGATATATCTCGGAAAAATAGCAGGCATAATTTATAATAAAGGCGATGCCCGTGGCAAGAAGGCGGCCGCTCCCCCAGGGAGAGGGAAGACCCTTGCTCACGGCGATTATTGACGGAACATAGAAAATAATGACCACCTGGAGCATAAGCGGTGTGCCGCGGACTATCCAGACGATTATTTTCGTCAGCCAGCTTATCGGACGCCATTTTGCGATGGCTCCGACGAGAATACTGATAATTTTTTTCCAGCGTTTACCGTCGGGTCTTTTTAGCTTGCCCGGCAACCACTCGAACGGCTGCCATTTGCTCATGGAGCCGAAGGCTATGACGAGTCCCAAGGGCAATCCGAAAAGCAGAGTCATGCCAAACAACTCAATGTTGATGACAAAGCTCTCTGTCAATCGCTGAAAAATAACGGCAATGTCCATTTATCCCACAACCCTCTGTATACCAGAATACAAATAAGGCGAGAGGGGAGAGCCTCCCGCCTTATGCCGCGTTTTTTAAAAGAGTCAGCCGGCAATTGCCGGAGCAAGCGAGAGACCGTATTTCTCGGCGAGCGCGGGCAGAGTGCCGTCGGCAACAAGCTGCGCAATAATCTCGTTTACCTTCGCCGTGACGTCGCTGCCCTGACGGAAAGCGATTCCATATTCCTCGGTTGCAAGCTCAAGATCCATGATCATCACGAGGTCAGAATAGTCGGTGCCTTCGCCGATCATGCTCTTTGCAAGAGTCCAGTCGAGAACGGCGGCGTCGGCGGTTCCCGCCTTGACCTCAAGCAGGCAGTCGGTCTGCTTTGCCATGGAGATATAGGTTGCCTGGGCAAGATTTGCCTCGGGCTCGGTTTCGTCGTCGCCGATTATCTGAAGCTCACCGGCGGAGGCGACCTCCGCGACGACGGTCTTGCCGACGAGATCAGCCGTAGATGTGATGCCGCTGTCGGCGTGGACAACTATTACCTGAGCGTTCTTGACATAGGGATCGCTTATGCTCATCGCTGCCTTACGGTCGGCGTTGATCGTCAAACCGTTCCAGATGCAGTCGATGGTCTTCGCGGCAAGCTCAGTCTCCTTGGTGTCCCAGATGATCTCGACGAAGTCCGGCTCTACGCCGAGCTTTTCGCAGACGGCCTCGGCAAACTCGGTGTCAAAGCCGGTGAATTTGCCGTCGGCGTCGGTATAGTTCATGGGCTCATAGACCGTGTAGCCGATAATCATTTTGCCGTTGCCGGTTATGTAGGCAAGGTCGCTTTCGGGTTCCGGAGCGGTGCTCGCGGGAGCGGCGGATTCCTTTGCGCCGCAGCCGGCAAAGAGTGATAGGCACATGACCAGTGCAAGAGTCAGTGCGATAATGCTTTTGGTTTTCTTCATAAATTCGTTTCCTCCTGTAGTATCCGCAACTGCAAGACACAGTTACTTGTTGATTATACCACGTTACTGGGATAAAGCAACATTTTTTTCCGTTTTCGGGAAGTTGCTGTAATCGGGAAGTTGCCGAACAGAAAACTTTGTGCTAAAATTAAGAGTCTGCTGACACAAAATGAGAATGCAACAAGGGGATAGCTTATATGAAGCTGCGAAAATTCATAGACAAATACTTCAACCCCGCGCTGCCGCTTAATATACAGGCGTTTAATATGCTGGCGATTGTGGGAATAGGCGTGGGACTGCTCACGGCTGTGGCGAATGTGATAACGAATTCCGGGGTGCTTCCGATCGTGATTTGCCTAATGTCAAGCGTTCTTGCGGTGGCGCTGATTGTTTTCACTCAGAAGACGGGGCGCTATTACGCGGCGTCGCGGGTAACGGTCGCGCTGCTCTTTTGCGTGGGGTTTCCGGTGACCTTCTTCACGGCGGGCGGCTATCACAGCGGTATGCCCAGCTTTTTTATCTTCGCCATCCTCTTCACGGCGATTCTCCTGCCGGACGGGGCGCGGGGTCTTTGGCTCGGCGTTGAGTTTGTTCTATATGGCGCGCTCTTTGCCGTCGCCTATAGCAGGCCGGAGCTTGTGACGCGCCTCCCCTCGGAGGCGGACACGATTCTTGACATTATAATCTGCTTTGCCGTGGCGAGCATTGCGCTTTTGGCGGCGAATATGCTCAACATCCGCAGTTACAAGAACCAGCAGAGCCGTCTTGAGGCGAACAGTCAGATGAAAACTCAGTTTCTCGGCAATGTATCCCACGAGATTCGCGCGCCGCTCACGCTGATTCGCAGCTATGCTCAGGACACGGACACGATTTTAAAGGGCTTTCCCGATCAGAGCGCGCCGGACCTAGTAATGCTGCGGGATAATATGCGCTGGCTGCTGCTGGCGCAGGAGCGGCTGCTGCGCATGACGGAGCAGCTTCTGGACATTTCCGCCCTCGAGGAGGGCGGCTTCAAGCTCAGAATTCAAAACGTCTCGCTGCGCGATGTTACGCAAGATGTGGAGCTTTATTTTTCCACCACGGTGCCGCAAAACGACAACACGCTGACCGTTGATATTCCGGAGGATTTTCCGGAAATACTGGCGGATTTTGAGCGGACGGTTCAGGTTTTTATCAATCTTCTTTCAAACGCAAACAGGCATACGAGGCAGGGGACGATAACAATTTCGGCGCGCAGAAGCGGCGCGACGGCTCTCGTTACGGTCTCGGACACGGGCACGGGCATAGCCCCCGAGACGATAGGCCACCTCTTCGAGAGGTATCCCAAGGATGAGCGGGTGGGTCTCGCCACGGGGATTGGACTGGGGCTGTATATCTGCAAGCAATATGTTGAGGCTCAGGGCGGACAGATCAGCATAGACAGCACCCCCGGAGCGGGGACCGCCGTCACATTCACGCTGCCGTTTGCGCAGGAGGGTTAAAACGATATGGGCCGATATACAATTTTGATGGTGGACGACGACGAGGGAGTTTTGAACATAAACGAGCGCACGCTCTCGCGCTTTTTAGGCGGCGAGCTGACCTTCATCACGGCGACGTCTCTCGGACGTGCCAGACAGCTTCTGGAGGCAAAGCCGCCGATTGACCTCGTGCTGCTTGATCTCATGCTGCCGGATGGGGACGGCAGGACGCTTGTGGAGGAGATACGCAGATACTGCGCCGCGCCGATTCTCATGCTGACGGGACGGCGGCGTCAGGAGGAGATCACGCAGGGGCTGCTCTCCGGCGGCAACGACTATATTACAAAGCCCTATGACAACGACGAGCTGTGCGCCAGAGTGCGCGCTATGCTCTCGCTCGTGGAGCTTAGCCGCGGAGAGCTTCCCAAGCAGATTGTCTGCGGTCCGCTCAGATTTGATCTTGCCGCGCAGCGCGCGTTCATAGACGGCGCGGCGCTCAGCCTCACGCAGAAGGAATATGCGATTTTATATTACCTGACCATCCACCGCGGCAGAATTGTGCCGGTAAAGGAGCTGTATGAGGCGGTCTGGGAGCTGCCCTTTAACAGCAGCTATAACACCCTGCAGGCGATTATCTCAAAGCTCCGCCTAAAGCTGCGCGGCAGCTCCTGCAGCATTGACAGCTTTAGAAGAGAAGGATATCAGATAAGCTTATGAGTAAGGAGCCGCGAGCGGCTCCTTACTCATAAGCTTATCTGAAGATAATAGATAATAAATAATAGATAATAGATAAAAGCTAGGAGTTGCGCTAATGCGCGACTCCTAGCTATGTCTATTTATCTTCATCTGCCTCGATACTTTCCAGTAGTTTTAAAAGGCTCTTGTGAACTGCGTTCGGGTCCAGAGTCGCCTTCACCTGAGCGGTTGTGTTCAGCACTTCTTCCTTCCGCTGCTCGTAGGCGTCGATTAGGGCTTGCTGCGCCCCCTGATTGGGATTTGCTCCGACTTTGTTTCCCACACTCAGCGCCGCAATGAAATCTGACATCCCGCGGTAATACTCCATATTCAGCTTACCGTCTTTCATCGGACTCAGTCCCTTGCCTACGCTGTTTTCGAATAAGTATTGATAGTCTATTACCAAATCCATCGGTGCGGGTTCGCCTCCGGCGGAGACAGTGTTGCGCCTCAGATAGCCGGGGATGGGGTCGTTTTTATAAATCCCGTCTACCTTGTAGCCCTGCTCACGCAAGGTCTCTTTCTTATAGAGCTTCTGCACCGCCTCTAGAAACGCCTCTTTGTCGGCGCTGTCGGTGATGAGTTCGTCCGCTATGCTCTGCGCGTTTAATAGAGCGGTCTCGCGCAGCGTGACGCGCTCCGTGAGCGTAGCCGCCTTCTCGCCGACAACTCTACCCTCCAAGCCCTCTACAAGGTCTCTTGCGATGTTATATTCATTATCTGTGTAGGCGTTAAGCGCATTTCGCATATTGGTTCTGGCGATTCCATCGGAATTTTTCGTTCTTAAATATTCCTTTTCGGCTTCGTCCAAAATCGACCGTTGCTGAGCTTGAAAATCCTCTGTTGTCATTTTGAGCTGCCGAGCCATATCCGGGTCGTCAATGACGATGTCGACAAGCTCATTGAACTCACTTTGGCTCAATTCAATGCGCTCAAACTCGAAGATGGATTCCTCTTCGGTGAGCAAGCGAAATAAAGGCTCCGACTCCTTGGCGGCTTCGGATTTCTGCCGCGCCTCATCCGAAATTTCAACTGTCGCCGCCGGTTCGTCGGTCGAGTCGAGCCGCTCGGCGTTTTTATTGTTCACCCAGCCGAGGTGCTTGCCGTTATTCGTCTTTCCGGATTCCTCCGTCGCCGGGGCCTCTTGTGTTTTCCGGCGAATAAGGGTCGTATACCCGCCCTTATAGCTCGTGATGCTCATGAGGTTCGTCATATCTATGGATAACATAAGCCAATTCCTCCTTGCCTAATACTCTCCTATTTCGATTATCGGTTGATAGTTGGGTAAACTTAACTGTAAACGCAAAAACTCCGCAGCGATTTTCACCGCTGCGGAGTTTTGTTTTATGTGTCGCGCTTTGCGCGACTCCACCTATCTATTATCTATTATCTTTTATCTATTATCTGTTTACAATGCCGCTCGCCAGAGCGGCATTGTAAACCGGCTCCTCCGTCGCCAAAATCACAATCTCTTCCCTTACGGCGCGCTCGAGCGCGTCTTGAGAGAGCGCGGAGCCGTGGCAGAGCACGATGCAGGCACAGTCGCTCAGCGCGGCGACCGCGACGGCGTTTAGATTTCCCATCACAGTAAACCAGGCGTCCCCCCGGGACACGCGGCTCATCGCCCAGCTGAGCAGGTCGCCCGCGAACGCACCCTCAATCTCCTTCGGCGGCGCCTCGGTCAGCTTCCTAAAACCGCATTTCGCGGCAAGCTCGTCCGTATTCATAGTTAACCTTCCTTTCCCAGCGCCTTCAAAACGGCCTCCATGCGCTGCCGCATCAGAATAGTGCAGTCGTCTACCTCGCTATAACCCCTAACTATGTCCTCGGCAAAGGCGCGGCAGGTCGGCGCGCCGCAGCAGCCGCAGTCAAGGGCGGGAAGCTTCTTTAAAATCTGCTCCATCTGGGTATATTTCTCCATGTTTTCCGTCCGGCTTTTGCCGAGCTGAAACACGGGATTGAATTGCACCAGCGCATCCCAGAACATCTCGATAGGAATCCGCTCCTCAAGATGGTTCATACTAACGGGGGTGTAGCGGCGCATTTTTTTAATCTTCGCCTTCGCAATATACGGGTTCTCGACCTGCAGGACTCCGCCGACGCAGCCGCCGGGGCAGACATTCAGCTCGACAAACTCTAAGCTGCTGTACTTCTCGTCCTCGAGGTCCTCGAGAACCTTAATGACGTTCTCGATACCGTCCGCCGCGAGATAGCTGTCCGTGCTCATGAGCGCGGCAGCCTCGCCGCCGCTCTCCGCCCAGCTCATTCCGATCCGCCCGACCTTGGCGAGCGTTTCGGTGTCGCCTCCCTTTCTCATCGCGGCAAGCAGCGCCGTATAGACGTCCTTGACGGCGATAGCCCCGTCTACGAAGCTGACTTGACTTCCCAGCGGCGCGTGCACCGCCGTGACCTTCGCGGGGCAGGGCGTGATGAAGAAGCAGCCGATTTTCTCCGCCGGAAGACCCGTTTTCTCCATGGCGGCGCGCTTTGCCTCGCGCGCGGCTAATTCCATCGGAGACACCAGCGGAAGAATGTTGTCTATGAGGTGCGGAAAGCGCACGCGGATCAGCCGCGTCACCGCCGGACAGGCGGAGCTTATCTGCGGACGCTTACCGTCCTTCCATGCTAAAAGCCGCCGTGTCGCGTCGCTAATTAGCTCCGCCGCCGCCCCGACCTCAAACACCTCGTCGAAGCCAATAGAGAGCAGCGCGTTTAAAATTATGTCCTGATCGTCCATGTTGTTGAACTGCCCGTAGAGACTAGGCGGGGGCAGAGCAATTTTATAGGTATAGCCGGATAACTTCTCCAGCGGATCGCTGACTGCCTTTTTCGCGTGGTGCGGACAAACTCTTATGCACTCTCCGCAGTCGACACAACGCTCGTTTAGGATGTGCGCCTTGCCGTCGCGCACGCGAATCGCCTCCGTGGGACAGCGCTTTATGCAGTTAATGCAGCCGCGGCACAGCTCGCGATCCAGTGCAACAGCGTGAAAATGCTCGGTCAATTATCTCATCTCCTCATTTAAAGGGAAGGAATGTATTCGTTCGGCGCCCTCAGCAATTAATCTCCATCGTGACCACAGTGCCCACGCCGGGCGTGCTTTGTATGTCGAAGGAATCTGAATATTTAATCATGTTCGGGATACCCATGCCCGCGCCGAAGCCCAGCGAGCGAATCTCGTCCGGGGCGCTGCTCCAGCCCTCGCGCTTGGCAAGCTCAATATCCTCAATTCCGGGACCGGAGTCACTCAAAACGAGCTTAATCCGATCGCCGGAGACTGTAACCTCAATCTCCCCGCCTCCGGCGTGAATCACAAGGTTAATCTCTCCCTCGTAGAGAGAAATCGTGACCTTGCGGATCACGTCCGCCGGAAAACCCATCGTGCGCAGGCGGCTCTTCAAATCGGCGCTGGCGGTGCCCGCCTGCGTGAAATCGTCGCCCGTGACGGTATAATGAATACGAATCGGCTCAGCCATCATTCTTCGCCCCGCGCAGCCCCGCCTCATAGAGCAGTCCGCAAGCCGTGAACATTGTCATATGGCTTGAGAGAACGACAATGCCCCTCTCGCTTGCCAAATTTAAAAATGTCTCGTCTGGGATTTTCCCGCGTACCAGACAGATGCAAACCATGTCCATCATGTCGGCGGTTCTCACGACCTGAGGGTTATTCAGCCCCGTCACCAAAACCGCCTGGTCCTTCACATATGCGAGCACATCGCTCATCATGTCCGCGCCGCAGGCCGCGTGAACCTGCGTCGACAGCTCAAGCTCCGGCGTCAGAAGCTCCGCGTGCAGCACGCTGCGCACCTCTTTTATAGTCATCTGCCGTCCTCCAAAAAAAATATAGTGACCAAAAGGCCGAATTGTTGTCTGCCGACATTATACAGAAAATTCCCCGGTCTTGCAACGGTATTTTACTCCCTGCAAAACAAATTTTGGGTTTATATTTAATTGTTAATTTTGTGAAATTTTCATAAAATTTTACAATTTGTTTGGTACAAATTAATTGTCGTATTTTTAACACATTTCTGTTATAATGAGCGTTGACGTGGCAGCGTCGCTTTTTGCGGCGCGGCGCCGCGCAATTTACGGGAGGTTATCATATAAAATGAGACGCATTTCAACCGTACCGTTCAAGGGTACAAAGCAGCAGGAGCAGGAGCTTTCCGCCTGGTTTGAGGAGAATCGCGATATGCCCGGCGCGGCGCTGCCGGCACTGGAAAAAGCGCAGGAGATTTATGGCTATCTGCCGATAGAGGTTCAGGAGATGGTCGCAAAGGCCCTGGACATGCCGCTTGCGGAGGTCTATGGGATAAGCACCTTCTATTCAATGTTCAGCCTGTATCCCAAGGGCGACTATCAAATCAGGGTCTGCCTAGGTACCGCCTGCTACGTTAAGGGCAGCGGTGATATTTATGAAAATCTTAAGACGAAGCTGGGTATAAACGGCGGCGAGTGCACCCCTGACGGAAAGTTCTCTCTCGAGGCTTGCCGCTGCATCGGCGCCTGCGGTCTGGCTCCCGTTATGATGATTAACGACGACGTTTACGGCAGACTGACCGTGGACGCGCTGGACGGCATTATTGCCAAGTACAAATAATGCAGGAGCTGTCGATGAACGTGCTCGACGTCGCGCAGAACTCAGTCGCGGCGGGCGCAAAGCTTATCGAGATAAGCCTTGAAATCGACACTCCCGAGCGGCGCTTGTTAATCGTTATCGCCGACGACGGCTGCGGAATCGACTCTGAGATGCTCAAAACCGTTACAGACCCCTTCACGACAAGCCGCAAAACGCGGCGCGTCGGTCTGGGGCTGCCCTTCTTAAAGGAAGCGGCGGAGAGCACGGGCGGTGCTCTTAGCATTACGAGCAGCCCCGGCGTCGGAACAAAGGTAGAGGCTCTCTTCACTCTGGGGCACATTGACCTCATGCCGATCGGCGATATTGCGGGCACAATCACGACGCTTGTTCAGTTCACCCCCGGTACGGACTTTATTTTCACCGCCCGCGCGGATGAGAGTAGCTTCACGGTGGACACGCGGGAGCTTCGAGAGTTACTGGGACCCGACGTCGGCTTCGACGTGCCCGAGGTGGCGCGCTGGCTCAATGAATATTTACAGGAAAACACAGCTGAATTTCTAAAAAGGAGTATTATTATATGAAATCATTAGCGGAGCTTAAAGCAATAAGGGATAAAATGCAGTCTCAGGTCAGCGTTCGCACCGAGGCCGACGAGAACACCATTCGCGTGGTTGTCGGTATGGCCACCTGCGGCATCGCCGCCGGTGCGCGTCCCGTGCTTCAGGAGCTGTCCGATCTGGTGCAGGAGGAAAAGCTCCAAAATGTCAAAGTTACCCAGACCGGCTGCATCGGAATCTGCCAGTACGAGCCTATCGTCGAGGTTTTCGAGCCGGGCAAGGAGAAGGTAACCTATATAAAAATGACGGCCGAAAAGGCCGACCGTGTCTTCGCCCAGCACCTTCGCGAGGGCAAGGTCGTCACGGAATATACCATCGGCGCTGCCACCACGATGAAATAAGGAGGTCTCTATATGTTCAGAAGCCATGTAATGGTCTGCGGCGGCACCGGGTGCTCCTCATCCGGCAGCCACAAGCTGATTGAAAATTTTGAAAAGGAAATCCAGGCGGCGGGTCTCGAAACCGAGGTTAAGGTTGTTCAAACCGGCTGCTTCGGTCTGTGCGAGCTCGGCCCCATAGTCATAATCTATCCCGAAGCCACGTTTTACAGCCGCGTTCAGGAGGGCGACGTAAAGCGCATAGTCTCTGAGCACCTGCTCAAGGGGCGCCCCGTCAAGGAGCTGCTCTATGACGAGACGGTCGCGGCGGGTTTGGACACGATAAAGAGTTTGGACGAGACAACCTTCTATAAAAAGCAGGTGAGAATCGCCCTTAAAAACTGCGGCGTAATTAATCCCGAGCTTATCGACGAATACATAGCCTATGACGGTTATGAGGCCCTGGGCAAGGTTCTCACGGAGATGACGCCCGAGGACGTAATTAAGGTAATTTTAGACTCCGGTCTGCGCGGGCGCGGCGGCGCGGGCTTCCCGACGGGACTCAAGTGGAAGTTCGCCGCGGCGAATGCCGCCGACCAGAAATATGTCTGCTGCAACGCCGACGAGGGCGACCCCGGCGCGTTCATGGACAGAAGCGTGCTCGAGGGCGACCCCCACGTCGTCTTGGAGGCAATGGCGATAGCCGGTTACGCGATCGGCGCAAGCAAGGGCTATATCTATGTCCGCGCGGAGTATCCGATAGCGGTCAAGCGCCTTGAAATCGCGATCGGTCAGGCTCGTGAATACGGGCTGCTGGGCGAGAATATCTTCGAGACCGGCTTTAACTTTGACGTTGAAATCAAGCTCGGCGCGGGCGCTTTCGTCTGCGGCGAGGAGACCGCGCTCATGACCTCTATCGAGGGCAAGCGCGGCGAGCCGAGGCCGAGGCCTCCCTTCCCCGCCCTCAAGGGTCTCTGGGCGAAGCCGACGATACTCAACAACGTCGAAACCTATGCCAACATCCCGCAGATAATCCTCAAGGGCGCCGAGTGGTTTGCCTCAATGGGCACCGAGAAGAGCAAGGGCACGAAGGTCTTCGCTCTGGGCGGCAAGATAAAGAACACGGGACTCGTCGAGATTCCGATGGGCACGACCCTGCGCACTATTATCGAGGAAATCGGCGGCGGCATTCCGAACGGCAAGAAGTTTAAAGCGGCACAGACCGGCGGACCTTCCGGCGGCTGTATCCCGGCGGAGCATTTGGATGTTCCGATAGATTACGACAACCTGACAGCAATCGGCTCCATGATGGGTTCCGGCGGACTTATCGTCATGGACGAGGACAACTGCATGGTGGACATCGCGAAGTTCTTCCTGGAGTTCACCGTCGAGGAGTCCTGCGGCAAGTGTTCTCCCTGCCGTATCGGCACAAAGCGTCTTTACGAAATGCTTGAGAAAATTACCAGCGGCAAGGGCACACTCGAAGACCTGGACAAGATGGAAGAGCTGTGTTATCACATAAAGGCGAACTCCCTCTGCGGACTGGGACAGACCGCGCCGAACCCCATTCTGTCCACCCTGCGCTATTTCCGCGAAGAGTATATCGCCCACGTTGTGGATAAGACCTGTCCCGCCGGCGTGTGTAAAGACCTGATGCGCTACACTATCGACCCCGATAAGTGCCGCGGCTGCACCGCCTGCGCCAGAGTTTGCCCCGTGAAGGCAATCACCGGCAAGGTTAAGGAAGCCCATATAATCGACCAATCCAAGTGCATTAAGTGCGGCGCTTGCATGAGTACCTGCAAGTTCGACGCAATTTCAAAGAAGTGAGGAGGGCCGCACACAATGGATACCGTAAAAGTTAAAATTAATGGCATAGAAGTAGAAACCCCAGTCGGTTCGACAATTCTCGAAGCCGCGTATAAGGCGGGAATCCGCATTCCCACACTGTGTTACATGAAGGGCATCAACGCCATCGGCGCGTGCCGTATGTGCCTTGTCGAGGTTAAGGGCGCGCGCGCACTCGCCGCCGCCTGCGTATACCCCGTAACGCCGAACATGGAGGTGTTCACGAACACCCCCGCGCTGCGCAAAGCGCGCAAGACCACCCTCGAGCTGATACTCTCCAACCACCGCATGGACTGCCTGTCCTGCGTGCGTAACGGCAACTGCGAACTGGCAACCCTTGCGAAGGAATACGGCGTTGACCAGTATAAATACGGCGACGGCCGCGAGCTGAAGGTCGATCTCGACACATCCTCGCCGCACCTCATCCGCGATAATTCAAAGTGCATACTCTGCCGCCGCTGTGAGGCCGTGTGCCGCAGCAATCAATTCGTGTCCGTCATCGGCGCGAACAACCGCGGATTCAAGACCCACATCGCCAGCCCGTTTGATATGCCCCTTGCGGACACGCCCTGCGTGAACTGCGGACAGTGCATCACCGTGTGCCCCACCGGCGCATTACAGCCCAAGGACGACACCCAGAAAATCTGGGACGCCATCGCCGACCCGACAAAGCACGTCATCGTGGGACCGGCCCCGTCCGTCCGCGCACAGCTCGGTGAGTGCTTCGGTATGCCGATTGGCACGAATGTCGAGGGTAAGCTCGTCGCCGCTCTGCGCCGTCTGGGCTTTGACAAGGTGTTCGACGTTGACACTGCCGCCGACATCACCATCATGGAAGAGGGCACAGAGCTTCTGGAGCGCGTGAAGACCGGCGGAACTCTGCCGCTCATCACCTCCTGCTCGCCCGGTTGGGTTAAGTTCTGCGAGACATACTATCCCGAATTCATCCCGAACATCTCCTCCTGCAAATCCCCGCAGCAGATGTACGGCGCACTGATGAAGACCTATTACGCCGAGAAAGAGGGCATCGACCCGAAGGACATCTTTGTCGTGTCCATCATGCCCTGCACCGCGAAGAAGTTCGAGCTGTCCCGCGCCAACCAGAGCGCGTCCGGCTATGAGGATATCGACGTTTCCGTCACCACAGTCGAGCTTGCAAGCATGATTCGCCGTGCGGGTATCCGCTTCACCGACCTCGCCGACGAGGAATTCGATCCCTCCTTCGGCGTTGCATCCGGCGCAGCCCACATCTTCGGCGCGACCGGCGGCGTTATGGAAGCCGCTCTGCGTACCGTGTACGAGGTTATCACAGGCGAAACAGCCCCGACCGTTGACTACACCGAGGTTCGCGGAACTGCGGACATCAAGGAAGCGACATACGACATCGGCGGCATGAAGGTAAACGTGGCGGTAACGTCCGGGCTTTCCAACGCCGCGAAGCTGCTCGACAGCGTGAAGTCCGGCGAGAAGAACTATCACTTTATCGAAGTCATGTGCTGCCCCGGCGGTTGCGTGAACGGCGGCGGTCAGCCCGACCAGCCCGGCTATATCCGCAATTTCGAGGATTTGCGCGCTCTCCGCGCTAAGGCGCTGTACAGCGAGGACGCGGCTATGACCCTGCGCAAGAGCCACGAGAACCCCGTTGTCAAGGAGATTTACGACACATACCTCGGCAAACCCGGCAGCCATAAAGCACACGAGATTCTGCATACGAGTTATGTGGAGAGAGAGATTTATTAAAATAATTGCCGCCCGAAAGGGCGGCATTATTTTTAATAAATTGAGAATTGAAAATGGAAAATTGAAAATTAGGGGACGGGGGACGCGATTTTATAACGCGTCTACGACGTGAACCACCCCGTCACGCTTCGCGTGCCACCCCTCCGTTGATTTGAGATACCCCAAAAACAAGCTCAACAAAACGAGAGCTGTACAAAGGGACTCTGAACAGGGGACGGAGTGGCAAAAATGGCTGT